>NZ_JBEXPT010000037.1:0-50852 GCF_040612195.1 Streptomyces sp. NPDC006450
CTCCAGAGGCGCGGCGCCCCAGCCGGCGCGGCCGAGCAGCCAGGCCCCGACGGCGAGCGGGGTGGGCAGCAGGCGCGGTCCCTCCTCGCCCTCGCCCAGCCGTACGTCGGCCCCGGCGCCGAATCCGCGGAAGGTGCCGCGGGCGCCCTGGGGGTAGGCACCGTGGTGGTCCGGGTCGCAGGCTCCGACCACGACGAGCAGATCGGGCCGGGAGGCGGCGAGCACGGACAGCGCGTCGGAACACGCGGTCCGGGCATCGCCGAGTTCGGCGGCGGCTCCCGTGGCGAGCTCCGGCAGGAGCATCGGCGGGGCGGGGCAGACGGCGGCGGCTACGAGCATGATCCGCAGCGTAGCCTCCGCCGGGTGGGCGCGGAGCCCGTCCCTGCTTCTCGCCGCGTGCCCACGCGTCAGCTCGCCGCGTGCCCGCGCGTCAGGAGGAGGCGGGCGCCGCGCAGCCCGACGTCGTCACCGGCAGGGGGGCGGGGACGCCCAGGGTCGGGATGCCGAGGAGGACGCCCTTCGGCTGCGCCGGAGCCGCGTTGCGCTTCTCCCACGCGTCGCCCGCACGGGTCCGGCGCACCGTCCCCGTCGGGCCCTCCGCGAGGAGGTGGTGCGGAGCCGCGTAGGTGATCTCCACGGTCACCACGTCACCGGGGCGGACCTCTTCGTCGGGCTTGGTGAAGTGCACCAGGCGGTTGTCGGGGGCCCGCCCGGACAGCCGGTGCGTGGCGCCGTCCTTGCGGCCCTCGCCCTCCGCGACCATGACCTCCAGGGTCCGGCCCACCTGCTTCTTGTTCTCGTCCCAGGAGATCTCCTCCTGGAGGGCGACCAGGCGCATGTAGCGCTCCTGGACGACCTCCTTGGGGATCTGCCCCTCCATGTCGGCGGCCGGGGTCCCGGGGCGCTTGGAGTACTGGAAGGTGAAGGCGTTCGCGAAGCGCGCCTCGCGCACCGCGTGCATGGTCTGCTGGAAGTCCTCCTCCGTCTCACCGGGGAAGCCCACGATGATGTCGGTGGAGATCGCGGCGTGCGGGATGGCGGCGCGGACCTTCTCGATGATGCCGAGGAAGCGCTCCTGGCGGTACGAGCGGCGCATCGCCTTCAGGATCGTGTCCGATCCGGACTGCATGGGCATGTGCAGCTGCGGCATGACGTTGGGGGTCTCGGCCATCGCCGCGATCACGTCGTCGGTGAAGTCGCGCGGGTGCGGGGAGGTGAAGCGGACCCGCTCCAGGCCCTCGATGGCGCCACAGGCGCGCAGCAGCTTGGAGAAGGCCTCGCGGTCGCCCAGGTCGGAGCCGTAGGCGTTGACGTTCTGCCCGAGCAGGGTGATCTCGGAGACGCCCTCGGCGACGAGCGCCTCGATCTCGGCGAGGATGTCGCCGGGACGGCGGTCCTCCTCCTTGCCGCGCAGCGCCGGGACGATGCAGAAGGTGCACGTGTTGTTGCAGCCGACGGAGATCGAGACCCAGGCGGCGTACGCGGACTCGCGCCGGGTCGGCAGCGTGGAGGGGAAGGCCTCCAGCGACTCGGCAATCTCGATCTGCGCCTCTTCCTGGATGCGCGCGCGCTCCAGCAGGACGGGCAGCTTGCCGATGTTGTGCGTGCCGAAGACCACGTCGACCCAGGGGGCGCGGTCCACGATCGTGTCGCGGTCCTTCTGCGCGAGGCAGCCGCCGACGGCGATCTGCATGCCGGGGCGCTTGGTCTTCATCGGGGCGAGCCGCCCGAGGTTGCCGTAGAGCTTGTTGTCGGCGTTCTCGCGGACGGCGCAGGTGTTGAACACGACGACGTCGGCGTCGCCGTCGGAGCCCTGGGGCGCGCGGACGTACCCGGCGTCCTCCAGCAGGCCCGACAGCCGCTCGGAGTCGTGCACGTTCATCTGACAGCCGTACGTCCGGACCTCGTACGTTTTCACAACAGTCGCCTCGCCGCTCTCGGTACTCACCCGGCAAGGGTACGGGTCGGGCGTGGCGGCCGGGGCCGGGCGTGAGCCGGAGCGGGCCGGGCGGGCCCGGGCCGGCCGTGACAGGACGGCGGGTCGGTGGCAGGATCGCGGCCATGCCTCTCGTACCGACCCGGATCAGCAGGCGCCGTGCCCTGCGGGCCCTGGTGGCCGTGCTGGCCGTGCTCTGCGCCCTCGTCTGGTGGCTGCGGCCCTTCGGCCGGCCGGAGCTCACGGGTGGGATCACCCTCAGCACCGGTGTCCAGAGGGGGGTCTACCACCGCTACGGCCAGCTGCTGGAGCAGGCCCTCGCCGAGGACGTGCCCGGGGTGCGGGTCCAGCTGAACACCAGCGAGGGCTCGCAGCAGAACCTGCAGCGGGTGGCCGCGGGCGAGGCCGACTTCACGGTGGCGACGGCCGACGCGGTGGCCAAGTACCAGGTCGACCGGAAGCCCGGAGCGGACCGGCTGCGCGGCCTGGCCCGCCTCTACGACGATTACGTCCAGCTCGTGGTGCCCGCCGGTTCGCCCGTCCAGTCCACCCGGGACCTGCGGGGCAAGCGGGTCGCCGTCGGCCAGGCGGGCTCGGGGGTGCGGCTGATCTCCGAGCGGATGCTCACCGCGGCGGGACTGGACCCGGTGCGCGACGTCACCCAGGTGGCCATCGGCATCGACACCGTGCCGGCGGAGCTGGAGGCCGGCCGGATAGACGCCTTCTTCTGGTCGGGCGGACTGCCCACCACCTCCGTGAAGGAGCTCTCCGAGCGGTTCGAGATCCGGCTCGTCCAGCTCGGCGACCTGGTGGAGGCGCTCCAGGCCAGTGGCAGCCCCGCGCGCTACTACCGGGCGGCGGTGATGCCCCAGGACGCCTACGAGCGCGCCCGCAACACCTCGGCGGTGTCCACCGTCGCGGTGCCGAACCTGCTGGTGACCCGGGAGGACGCGGGCGCCGAGCTGACGGAGCAGTTCACGCGCACGGTGATCGACAGCCGCGACAAGATCGGGGGCGAGGTGCACGCGGCCCAGCTCGTGGACCTGCGGACGGCGATCTACACGGATCCCCTGCAACTGCACGACGGCGCGGCCCGCTACTACCGCTCGGTCAAGCCGTAGGGCGCACCCCGGCTCCCGTCACGACGGCAGCAGCATCGTCGCCGCCGCGGCGGCCCCGATCAGGCCCGCGTGGGTGCCCAGGGCCGCCGGGACGACCTGCAGGTCCTTGACGAAGGACAGGGTCGCGTACGAGGCCAGGTGCTCCCGGACCGGCCCGAAGAGGGTGTCCCCGCTGGCGGCGACCCCGCCTCCGATGACGGCGATGTCGGTCTCGACGAGGGTGGCGGTGGCCGCGATGGCGGCGGCCAGCGCCCGGCCCGCGCGGTCGAAGGCCGCCAGGGCGACGGGATCGCCCGCGGCAGCGGCGGCGGCCACTCCGGCCGCGGTGGCGTCCCCGGCCGGGACCCACCCCTGGGCCAGGGCCCAGGCCGCGATGGCGGTGCCGGAGGCGAGGGACTCCACGCAGCCGCGGCCTCCGCAGGCGCAGGGCTCCCCGTCGAAGGCGACGCTGATGTGGCCGATGTGACCGGCGTTCCCGGTGGGGCCGGGGTGCAGTTGGTTGTTCAGGACGAGTCCGCCGCCGACGCCGGTGGAGACCACCAGGCAGAGCGCGTTGGCGTGTCCGCGGGCGGCGCCCAGCCAGTGCTCGGCGGCGGTCATCGCCACCCCGTCGCCGGCCAGCACCGTCGGGATCCGCGCCCCGTGCCGCACGAGTTCGGCCTCCACCCGGGCCTGTACGGGGAAGCCCCGCCAGGCGCCGATGTTGACCGGACTGACCGTGCCGCGCGCGGCGTCCACCGGGCCCGCGCTGCCGATCCCGCACCGGACGGCCGCGTCCCACAGCGGGGACTGCGCGAGCTCCGCGACGACCTCCGCGACGGCGGCGAACACGGTGTCTCCGTCCGCGCCGCGCGGGGTGGGTCGGCGGGTGGTGGCCGTCATGGCGCCGTCGGCGTCCACCAGCGCTCCGGCGATCTTCGTACCGCCGATGTCAATCGCGACCGTGGGGCCGGAGTCGGCCGCCGCACCGGCACGGGGGGCGGGAAATGCGGAGGTGGGGGTGGGAGTGGTCACGGGGGGCGCTCCAGGAAGGGGGTCGGTTTCAGTATGCGGCCCGCGGCGGCGCCGTACTCTCACGGGGCTCCAGCCCGGGCCGCTCGCTCTCGCGGGACCTCGGCGGGCCTCCCGCGACCCGCTCGGCGGCGGCCACGCCGGCCACCGCCCTCACGTCGTCGAGGCCGCCGCGCGGCTCCGCCCGGGTACTCCGGGCACACCGGCCGTGTCCGCCTCGGCCCTGCAGTCCGGCAAGGCCGCCCTCACCTGGACCGGAGCCTCTGATGCGGGGCGTTCGAGCAGTCGATCCTGCGGGTCACTCGGGGCCGGCGGAGGGATCGGTGCGCGGGACGGCCACCGTCACGCGCAGCCCGTGCGGCGGGTTCTGCTCGTAGGAGAGGGAGCCCCCGCCCGCGGCGAGCAGGATGCGGGAGATGGAGAGGCCGAGCCCGGAGCCCTTGATGTTCTGGTGGCGTCCGCTGCGCCAGAACCGGTCCCCGATCCGCAGCAGCTCCTCCTCGGTGAGCCCGGGACCCCGGTCGGCGACGACGATCAGCACCCGGTCGCCGTCCACGGAGAGCGCCACTTCGACGTCCTCGCCCGCCGGCGTGAACTTGAGGGCGTTGTCGATGACGGCGTCGAGCGCGCTGGACAGCGCGATCGGGTCGGCCCAGCCGGTGGCGGCGGTCCGCCCCGTCCCGGTGAGCCGGACGCCCTTCTCCTCGGCGTACGGGCGCCAGGCGGTCACCCGCTCGGCAGCCAGCCCCGCGATGTCTATCAGGCTGATCTCGGCGGAGGCGTGCTCGGCCAGGGCCAGGTCGAGCAGGTCGTCCAGGACCTGGGTCAGGCGCTTTCCCTCGGTCCGTACGGAGGCGATCTCCTCGTTGCCCTCGGGCAGTTCGAGGGCAAGCAGCTCGATCCGCAGGAGCAGCGCGGCGAGCGGGTTGCGCAGTTGGTGGGAGGCGTCGGCGACGAAGGCCCGCTGCTGTTCCAGTACCTCTTCGACGTTGTCGGCCATCTCGTTGAACGAGCGTGCCAGGCGCCTGAGTTCCGGAGGTCCGCCGCCCGCGGCGACGCGGGAGTTCATCCGCCCGGTGGCGATGCCGTGGGCGGCCGCGTCCAGGGTCTGCACGGGCTTGAGCACCCAGCTGGTCAGCCGCAGGGCGGCGCCGAAGGCCACGAGCATGGCCGCGCCGAGGCCGGCGACGATGAGCAGCCAGCCGCGCAGGATCCGGCCGCGCATCTGGTCGGTGGGCGACTCGGTGGCGACCACCGCGACCACGTCCCCGTCGAGGACGACGGGGGAGGCGACGATGAGTTTGCCGCGGCTCTGCCAGGGCCACACCTGTGGGGGGTCGTGGCTGCGCCGTCCGGCGAGCGCCTCTTTGAACGCCTTGCGGCCCTCCCCGTCCCCCGGGAGCTCCCACCCGCCGGGGGACCGGGCGATGGCGTCGTCGTTCCGGCGGAAGACGCCGACGTGGATCCCGTACAGCTCCTGGTAGCGGACCAGTTCGTGCTGGAGGGTCGCGCGGCGTTCGTCGGCTCCGCTGGACTTCGAGCCCTCGGCGTCGATGACGAACTGGGCGAGCGCGGCGAAGCGGGCCGTGTCGTCGATCCGGTCGACGACCACCCGCTGCTGCTGCCCGGCCGCGAGGGCCACCGCGAGCGGGAAGCCGAGGGCGAGCAGGACGCCCGCCATCAGGACGACGAGCAGGGGGAGCAGACGGGCGCGCACGACGGGGTGGCCGCTAGACGGCGGGCGGGGCGGAGGCGGCGGGCGGGCCGGAGGCCGCCGGTGCGGGCGGTACGACGAGCCGGTACCCCACGCCGCGGACGGTCTCGATGAGCGCCGGCATGCGCAGCTTGGACCGCAGCGAGGCCACGTGCACCTCGAGGGTCCGGCCGGTGCCTTCCCAACTGGTGCGCCAGACCTCGCTGATGATCTGCTCGCGGCGGAAGACGACGCCGGGGCGCTGCGCGAGCAGGGCCAGCAGGTCGAACTCCTTGCGGGTGAGGGGTACGTCGACACCGTCCACGCTGACCCGGCGGGTGGACAGCTCGATGCCGACGGTCCCGAGGCTGACCACGCCGGGCGTGCCGGCCGGGCCGGTGGCGGCGCTCTCCTCGGAGGCTCCGGTGCGGCGGGCCACCGCGTGGATGCGGGCGAGGAGTTCACCGGTGTCGTAGGGCTTGGTGACGTAGTCGTCGGCGCCCATGTTGAGTCCGTGGATGCGGGAGCGCACGTCGGCCCGGGCGGTGACCATGATGACGGGCGTGCTGGTGCGCTTGCGGATCTTGCCGCAGACCTCGTAGCCGTCCTGGTCGGGCAGGCCGAGGTCGAGCAGGATCACCCCGTAGGGAGAGGCCAGGGGCGGTGCGCCCGCCGACAGAAGGGCCTGCAGGGCCTCCTCGCCGCTGCGGGCATGGGTGACCTTGAAGCCGTGCCGGGCGAGGATCGCGGACAGGGCGGCGGCGACGTGGTCGTCGTCCTCGACGAGCAGCAGTCTCATGTCGTCCCCCTCTCCATCTCTTGATCTCTTCGCGTTCGCCTGGCGGCCATCATGGACCACCAAGCATCCACGCCCATGCCGACTCCCACGTCAAGGCGGTTCCGGTCCGAAGGGGCTTCCGTTACGCACCCGGTACGCCGCGGCCGGGGCCGGGAGCCTGCGGGTACGGAGCGTATCGGCGCGAGGCCGGATCGTTATGCTCAATTCTCCCTCAGATGTGATGACGCTGTGCGCGCCACGTCACTACTGTCCTCCCAACCGAGGAGGACGGAGCCCCAAGCCGATGAGCGGAGTATCAGTGACCAAGGACGTGCGGGACGCGGCCGGTGCCGCGGACGACCTGGTCGTGCTGAGCAACGTCAACAAGCACTTCGGCGCGCTGCACGTGCTTCAGGACATCGATCTGAGCATTGCCCGCGGTGAGGTCGTCGTGGTGATCGGCCCTTCGGGGTCGGGCAAGTCCACGCTGTGCCGGACCATCAACCGCCTGGAGACGATCGATTCGGGCAGCATCACCGTCGACGGCAAGCAACTGCCGTCGGAGGGCAAGGCACTGGCCAAGCTGCGCGCCGATGTGGGCATGGTCTTCCAGTCGTTCAACCTCTTCGCACACAAGACGGTGCTGCAGAACGTGATGCTGGGCCAGCTCAAGGTCCGCAAGACGGACCAGGCGGCGGCCCTGGAGAAGGCGAAGTCCCTCCTCGACCGGGTGGGTGTCGGCTCGCAGGCCGACAAGTACCCGGCGCAGCTCTCGGGCGGCCAGCAGCAGCGCGTGGCCATCGCCCGCGCCCTGGCGATGGACCCGAAGGTGATGCTGTTCGACGAGCCGACCTCGGCCCTCGACCCGGAGATGATCAACGAGGTGCTGGAGGTCATGCAGCAGCTCGCCCGGGAGGGGATGACCATGGTCGTCGTCACGCACGAGATGGGCTTCGCCCGCTCGGCCGCCAACCGGGTCGTCTTCATGGCCGACGGAAAGATCGTCGAAGAGGCCACGCCCGAGCAGTTCTTCAGCAACCCGCGGAGCGACCGGGCCAAGGACTTCCTCTCGAAGATCCTGCACCACTGACCTTCGTATCTGGTAGTGATCCGGTGACGGATCGTCGTCCAGCACGTCTCACTTCACGTCTGTCTCACGTCTCACTTCGAGGGAAGTCCACCATGAAGCTCTCCAAGGTCGGCGCGGCCGCCGCCGTCGCCGTTGCTCTCGCCCTGACCGCGACCGCCTGTGGCGGCGACAGCGAAAAGTCCGGCAGCGACGCCGGCGCGTCGGGCAGTGCCAAGAAGGACAAGATCGTCATCGGCATCAAGTTCGACCAGCCGGGTGTGGGCCTCAAGACCCCCGACGGCAAGTTCACGGGCTTCGACGTGGACGTGGCGACCTACGTGGCCAAGGAGCTCGGCTACGAGCCCGACCAGATCGAGTTCAAGCAGGCCGTCAGCGCCGAGCGCGAGAACCTGATCTCCAACGGTGACGTGAAGCTGGTCGTGGCGAGCTACTCGATCAACGACAAGCGCAAGGAGCGGGTCGACTTCGCCGGCCCGTACTTCCTCGCGCACCAGGACCTGCTGGTCCGCGCCGACGACACCTCGATCACCAAGGCCGAGGACCTCAACAAGAAGAAGCTCTGCTCGGTCACCGGCTCCACCTCGGCGCAGAACGTCAAGACGAAGCTGGCCCCCGAGGCCGACCTGCAGCAGCTGGGTGGCTACTCCGAGTGCCTGACCGGCCTGGAGAACAAGACCGTCGACGCCCTGACCACGGACAACTCGATCCTGGCCGGCTACGCCTCGCAGGACAAGAACAAGGGCAAGTTCAAGCTGGTCGGGCTGAGCCTGAGCAACGAGAACTACGGCATCGGCCTGAAGAAGGGCGACAAGGAGCTTCAGACCAAGGTCAACGCCGCCATCAAGAAGATGGAAGCGGACGGCGCCTGGGAAGCGGCCGTAAAGAAGAACTTCGGCCCGTCCGGCTACAAGAACGAGCCGGCTCCCGCGGTCACCGAAGGCAGCTGACCCGGCGGCCGGTCCGCCGGCCGATCCATCGGTGAGGACCGTCGCCGCCCGCCTGCCGCGGGCGGCGCCGTGCCCCACCGGCCAACCTGGCCATCCTGGGGAGAGCGCAGGCCATCGTGTTCGATTTTCTTGATTCCGGGCAGTACGACGTGCTCGGAGCCTTCTGGGTGACGGTTCAGCTCACCCTCTACTCGGCCGTCGGGTCCCTGATCTGGGGCACCGTACTGGCCGGGATGCGGGTCAGCCCGGTCCCGCTGATGCGGGGCTTCGCCACCGCGTACGTCAACCTCGTGCGCAACACCCCGCTGACCGTGCTGATCATCGGCTGTTCGCTGGGCCTCAACCAGACCCTCGGCGTCACCCTCGGCGGCGGCACGTTCAAGGAGATCGGTTTCCGGCTCGCGGTGCTCGGGTTCATCGCCTACACCGGAACCTTCGTCTGCGAGGCGCTCCGCTCGGGCATCAACACGGTCCCGGTCGGCCAGGCCGAGGCCTCCCGCGCCCTGGGCATGAGCTTCGTCCAGACCCTCACCCTGATCGTGCTCCCGCAGGCGTTCCGGGCGGTCGTCGCACCGCTCGCCAACGTTCTGATCGCCCTCACCAAGAACACCACGGTGGCCGCGGCGATCGGCGTGGCCGAAGCCGCGCTGCTGATGAAGGAGATGGTCGAGAACGAGCCGCAGGACCTGTTCGCCGTCTTCGGCGTCTTCGCCCTCGGATTCGTCCTTCTGACCCTGCCCACCGGCCTGCTCCTGGGCTGGGTTGCCAAGCGAGTGGCGGTGAAGCGATGACCTCGGTGCTGTACGACGCCCCCGGCCCCCGGGCCAAGGCCCGCAACTGGATCTACAGCGGCGTCTTCCTCGTGGTGGCCGCAGCCATCACGTGGTGGGTGCTGTCCGCCCTGGCGGACAAGAACCAGCTCGACGCCGACAAGTGGAGCCCCTTCTTCGCCGAAAGCCAGGTGTGGACGACCTTCCTGCTCCCCGGGCTCGGTGAGACACTGCGGGCCGGCGCCATCGCCATGGTGATCGCCCTGCCCCTCGGTGCCCTGCTCGGCATCGGCCGGCTCTCCGACCACGCGTGGGTACGCAGCGCCGTGGGCGCCTGGGTCGAGTTCTTCCGGGCCATCCCGGTGCTGATGCTGATGCTCTTCGGCTCCGCCTTCTTCGTGCAGTACACGGGCGTGGACTCCGCGGTGCGGCCGCTGTACGCCGTGGTCACCGGGCTGGTCCTGTACAACTCCGCGGTCATCGCCGAGATCGTCCGGGCCGGCGTCGAGTCGCTGCCGAAGGGCCAGACCGACGCCGCGAAGGCAATCGGCATGCGCAAGGGCCAGGTCATGACCTACGTCCTGCTCCCGCAGGCGGTCACCGCGATGCTGCCGGCGCTGGTCAGCCAGCTCGTCGTGATCCTCAAGGACACCGCGATCGGCGGTGCGGTGCTGGGCTTCGCCGAGCTGCTGTCCACGTACCGGCAGATCTCGGCGAACTACAGCAACACCATCCCGACCCTGATCGTGATCGCGGCGATCTTCATCGTCGTGAACTTCGCCCTCACCAGCTTTGCCTCCTGGCTGGAAGGCCGCCTGCGCAAGTCGAAGCGGACCACCGACGCGATCGTGCCGGTGAGTCAGATCGACGGGGGCGAGAACACCGGCGCCTGACCGCCCTCCCGGCGCGGCATCGGACATGCGCTCGAACCCGCGTCCGGCACCCGGCCTGACAGCCGGTCAGTACACTGGCGGGACACGTGTGGTGCGGCGGAACTCATCCGCCGCACCACACGGCATTGTCCGGACCGGCGTCACTTGACGCAGGCACCTCCAGTGGGTTGCATACGTTCTGTGATCACATACCGGACACCGGGAGCCACATCATGGACCCGGTGATCGTCGTCGGCGCGGGGCCCGTCGGGCTGTCCCTGTCCCTCGCCCTGGCCGGCCAGGGCGTGCCCTGCGTCGTGCTCGACGAGGGGTCCGGCAAGGACGAACCCCGCCCCGCCCGCACCGTCGCCCTGCACGCCGACACCGCCGCCATGGTGCACCGGCTGGGCTGCACGACCCTGCGCGACGAGGGCGCGTACTTCGCCGCCTGGCGCACCATGCGGCGCGGCCGCGAGTCCCAGCGGATCACCTTCGAGGACGGCCCGGCCCCGATCCACCTGCCCCAGCACGCCCTGACCCGCGGACTGCGCGACGCCGCCACGGCGCACCCGCAGATCCAGCTGATCACCGAGAGCAAGCTCGACTCCCTGGAACAGGACGGCCGCGGGGTCACCGCCCACACCCGGGGCGCCGAGACCACGTGGTGGCGCGGGAGCCACCTGGTCGGCTGCGACGGAGCCCGCTCCACCGTGCGCAAGCTGCTCGGCATCCGCTTCCCCGGCCGCACCGCCGTCGAGCGCCACGCCGTGGCCGCCCTGCGCACCGAACTCCCCTGGCCCGGCGAGGCGTTGCTGCACCGGAGCCCGCCCGACGAGGTCACCGCCCGGCCGCTGGCCGACGGGGTGTACCGGCTGGACTGGCTGCTCCCGGCGCGCGGGGACCTGGTCACCCCCGACGCTCTGGTGACCCTCATCCGCGACAGCCTCGCGCTGTGGTGCGGGGGCACGACGCCCCCGTACGAGCTCCTCGACACCGGGGTCCACACCCTGCACCACCGGCTCGCCCGGCGCTGGCGCGACGGCCGCTGCTTCCTCGCCGGGGACGCGGCGCACCTGCTCGGCGCGCTCGGCACCCAGGGCGTCGAGGAGGGGCTCCGGGACGCCGAGAACCTCGCCTGGAAGCTTTCCCTCGCCTGGCACCAGGGGGCTTCCGAGGAACTCCTCGACAGTTACGAGGCCGAGCGCCGCAGGGCGGTGGCCGCCCGGCTGCGCGCCGCCGACCAGGCCATGCCCGTACTGCGTGCCGGGGGCGGCCTGCGCACCTACCTCCCCGGCGCCTCGCGTGCCGCCGAACTGCTGCTGACCGACGGCCACTTGGGGCGCGGCCCGCTCGGCGCGGAGCCGGTGTACGCCCCGCCCGTGGCGGTCCACGACGTGCCCACCGCCACCGAGCCGGGCGGGCCCGTGGAGAACGTCCCGGTGACCGCGCCCGACGGCTCGACGGTGCCGCTGCGCGACCAGCTCGGGCGGGGCCGGCTGCTCGTCGTCCTCGTCGCCCCGGGCACCGGGGTCTGGGACCGGCGGCACTGGATGGGCGCCGGCCTGATGCCCCGCCTCGCGGCGGCGGTCGCCGCGCTGCCGGTCCGGGCGGAGCTGCTCGTGGCGGACGGCTACCCCGGGGCGGCGGCGCACACCGTGCTCCTCGTACGACCGGACGGGCACCTGGCGGCCACGTTCGCCGGGGTCCACCCCGCCGAGCTGTACGAGGCCGCGGACGCGGTCCGGCGCGGCCCGGCGACCGCTGCCCCGGCCCCGGCACCCCGGGGCCTGCCGTCCGCCGGTGTGCCGACCGCTACACCGATGATCGATTGACCCTCCAGGCGAGTCGTGCTTCACTCGCGGACATGACCGGCAACGACGTGCGCCTGTGGCGGAGGGTCCACATGGACCTGCTCCGCTACGCGGGCTGCGTCTGTCGCCCTTCCTGCTGATTCGCCGATTCGTCTTCCCTGCGCGCGCCTTCGTGGATCCGCCGCGCACTCCCGCGAACCCCCAGGACGGTCATCCTCCATGTCTGCACCCACGCACGCCCCGGCACCGGCCGCCGCTCTCTCGGCGGCGGACCTCCTCGCCTTCACCCAGCGCGTCGCCTCCGACCCCGAACTGATCGCCTCCCTCCCCCTCGACCCCGAGGGCCGGACGTGGATCCGGCTCGACGGTCCGGGCGGCAGTGAGGCCTGGCTGATCGGCTGGCCGCCCGGCACCGGCACCGGCTGGCACGACCACGCCGAGTCCCGGGGCGCGTTCACCACCGCGCGCGGGCGCCTCACGGAGAACTCCCTGGCGGTCCGCCTCCCGGCGGAGGGCTGGCAGTCCCTCTCCCTGGCGCCCGACGTGGACCGCACGCGCGGACTGGACGCGGGCACCGGGCGGGCCTTCGGCGAGCACCACGTGCACGAGGTGCTCAACGAGTCCGCGACCGAGCACGCGATCTCCGTCCACGCGTACCACCCGCCGCTCCCCCTGATCCGCCGCTACAGCCGCACCGGCCCGGTGCTCACGCTGGAGCAGGTCGAGCGTCCGGCGGACTGGCAGTGAGCGGCATCGACGCCCTCGTCGACCGGCTGCGGACCACGTACACCCGCGTGGACCCGGCCCAGGCGCACGCGGAGTCCCTGGCCGGGGCCCTGCTGGTCGACATCCGCTACCAGGCCCTGCGCGAGCGGGACGGACTGATCCCGGGCGCGCTGGTGGTCGAGCGCAACGAACTGGAATGGCGCCTCGACCCCGAAGGTTCCCACCGCCTCCCGGAGGCGGTGGACCACGACGTCCGCATCATCGTCATCTGCAACGAGGGGTACGCCTCCACCCTCGCGGCGGCCTCCCTGCACGCCCTGTCCCTCCCCCACGCGACGGACCTCACGGGCGGCTTCCAGGCCTGGAAGTCCGCCGGCCTGCCCACCATCCCCGCTCCTTCCTGAACGCGCCGGCGTTCGATGCGCGGGGTCCGGGGCGGAGCCCAGGGGCTTTGCGCGTCCGGGCGGAGCCCGGGCAACGGTGGAAGGGCGGGGGAGGGGAACTCCGCCCCGCGCGGCGGCGCGCACGGCGCGGGCGCCGGGGCTCCGTACGGGGCCGGGGACCGGGCGGCCCCCCGGGAGTCAGCTCTTGGCCGCCGCGAGGTCCACCGGGCGCGGCCGCATCGCCACCCGCCCGGCGAAGCCCGTAGCGCACAGCGCCACCAGTCCGGCCCCGCCCACGACCACCCCGTACACCAGGGGAAGCACCACCGCGGCCGCCGCCCCCGTCATGCCCACGCTGAACGCGGTGAGGACCGCCAGCGAGATCCCGGACCCCAGCACCACTCCCATCAGGAGCACCGCCAGCGCCTCCACCCGCAGCATCCCCCGCACCTGTCGGCGCGTCGCCCCCGCGAGCCTCAGCATCGCGAACTCCCGCAGCCGCTCCCCCGTGGACATCGCCAGGGTGTTGGCCACCGCGATCGCGGTGAAGGCCAGGACGAGACCCATCGCCAGCAGGTTGATCTCCGACCCGGCCGCCTGCCGCTCCGCCCGTGCGCCGTCCGCTTCGGCGGCCGACAGCACGGCCACGCCCGGGTGGTCCCGTACCGCCGAGGCGAGTGCCTCCCGCATCAACGGCCCCGCCACCAGCACGCTCGAGGCGAGCGGGTCGTCGACGTGCGCGGCGACCAGACCGTGCGGCAGCGTCACGTCCCCGAAGCCCAGCCCCCGCGCGTACACCGCGGACACGGTCAGGGTCACCGGTGTGCCGTCCCCCAGCGTCAGCGAGAGCGGACTGCCCGGCTTCAGGTTCAGCTGGTCCGCGGCCAGTTCGCTCACCGCGGCGCTCCCTTCCCCGAACCCCGCCAGGCTCCCGGCCGTCACTCCCGGGTCCCAGGTCCGGTCCAGCCCGGCCGGGGTGACGCCCTGCGCCGCGTACTTCGTCAGCCCCACCCGGATCGACGTGTGCACGATCTCGGTGGCCGCCAGGACCCCGGGGGTCCGGCGGATCCGCTCGGCCGCGGCGCCGGGAACCCCCGGCCCCCGGCCCTGGAGCACCCACTCGGCCCGTACGCCCTCACGGGCCTGCGCCCGGGCGGCGTCGCCGAGGGTCGGGGTGACGAAGAGCACGGTGCAGGCCATCCCGATCAGCAGGGTGAGCGGGGTGACGGCGGAGGCCATCCGGGTCGCGTTGCCGCGCAGGTTCGCGGTGGCCAGCCGGCCGCCCGGACCGGCCAGCCGCAGCGGCCCGGCGAGCAGCGCGGCCGCGCCCTTGACGATCAGCGGGCCCAGCAGCGAGACGGCTCCGGCGAGGACCACGACGGCGAGAAAGGTGACCGGAGTCGACGCCGGTTCGGTGCGCAAGGTACTGAGTACGGCGACCAGCACCACCCCGGCCGCCAGCAGCAGCGCCCCGGCGACGAGCCGCTCCCACGTGGGCCGGCTCCGCTCGACGGCCGCCTCGGCCAGTGCTTCGGCGGGGCGGACGCGGGCCACCCGCCGTGCGGTGATCCGGGCCGCGGCCCATGCTCCGAGCAGGCTCGCGCCGACGGCCGCGATCATGGGGAAGATCCCGGCGGTGCGCTCCAGGGTCACGGGGACGACCCCCGCGTCGGCGAACCGGCCGTGCAGCCAGGCGGCCAGCGGCAGCCCGGCGAGGGCTCCGGCGACTCCGGCGGCCAGCCCGACGAGCAGCGCCTCGCGGCCGATCATGCTCCGCAGCTGCGCGGGGGTGGCGGCGATGGCGCGGAGCAGGGCGAGCTCGCGGTGACGCTGCTGGACCGACAGGGAGAAGGTGCCGACGACCACGAGGACCCCCACGAGGAGCGAGGTGCCGCCCATCGCGCCGCCCATGGAGACCAGCTTGATCCGGGCGTCGGCCGCGTCGAGGAACTCCACCGGGCCCCGCTCGTCGCCGGTGGCCACCTGCGCGGTGGTGCCCTGGAGCGCCTGCCGGATCCGCCCGGCCAGCTCGCTCGCGTCGACCCCGGCCCCGGGCCGTACCCCGATGGCGCTGACCCGGCCGTCGCGGGCGGCGAGCCGCTGCGCCTCGGCGTCACCGAAGAACAGCGCGCTCTGGTGTGCGAGGCTCCCGCCGGCCGCGGCGGCGATCCCGCTGACCGCATAGGTCTTGGGCGCGCCGGTGGACTGCACGGTGAGCTCGGATCCGGGCTTCAGTGCCGCGCGGGCGGCGAGTCCACGGTCGACGACGACCTCGGCACCGCCCTGGGGGGCGCGGCCTTCGGCGAGCGTGAAGGGGGTCAGCGCCGCCGAGCTCCAGGCGTGCCCGTACGAGGGCTTCGCGCCGTCGCCGCCCTGTCCGCCCCTGGTGAGCGGCACGGCCCGGAAGGTGAGCTCGGGGACGGCCCGCTCGACTCCGGGCACCGCGCGGACGGTGTCCACGGTGGCGACCGGCAGCCAGGCGCGTTCGGCGACGGGCTTGGCCTTGTGCTTCGTCTTGACCTTCGGCTTGTCGCCCTTCTTCACCTTGACCGTCGTCGCGTGGACGTTCTGGTCGGCGGAGACGACCACCGGGGCGCCCGCGTAGCGCTCGGTGGCGATCGTCCCGCGCAGTCCCGTTTCCAGAAGGGTTCCGCAGGCGGTCACGAGGGCCGCCGCGCACCACAGCGCGAGGAAGCCGCCGAGGAAACCGGCTTTGCGGTCTCTGACGGTCTGGAGTGCGTAGCGCAGCTTCATGGGGGAAACTCTGCCGCCCGGGCTGTCTCGGGACATTGGAGCGCCCCGGCGTCCCCGGGCGGGGGCTAACCCCACCCACACCCGAGGGGCGCGCCCCTCGGCCCCGGGGGCTGCGGGTCGCCCCATCGGATCGTCAGATCGTCAGGTCTTCGGCGTCTTCGCCTTCCGCCTCCAGTGCGCGGCGGACCACCCGCAGGGCCATGCCCTCGGGGTACCCCTTGCGGGCGAGCATTCCGGCGAGGCGCCGGATCCGCTTGTCCCGCTCCAGGCCCCGGGTCGCGCGGAGCTTGCGCTCCACGAGCTCCCGGGCGGTCTCCTCCTCCTGGTCGGAGTCCAACTGTTCCAGGGCCTCCTGTACAAGGGTGGGTGCCACCCCCTTGGTACGGAGCTCCTGGGCCAGTGCCCGGCGGGCCAGCCCCCGGCCCCGGTGCCGGGACTCGACCCAGGCCCCGGCGAAGGCGGCGTCGTCGATCAGGCCCACCTCCTCGAACCGGGAGAGGACCTGCTCCGACACCTCGTCGGGGATGTCCCGCTTGGCCAGGGCGTCCGCGAGCTGGCGCCGGGTGCGTGGCATCCCGGTGAGCAGGCGCAGACAGATCGCCCGCGCCTGCTCCTCGGGACTCTGGGGCGGCAGCTCCGGGCGGTCCTCCCGGCCCTCACGGCCCTCCGCACGACGGCCTCCCCGGCCGCCGCTCTCGCGGCGGCCCCGGCGACTGCCCTCGCGGCGGTCCTCAGCGCCGTCCGCGCCGCCCCTTTCCTGCTCCCACACGGGTCAGCTCTTGGCGACGGCGGCCTTGACCGCGGTCTTGGCCTTCGACGCGGGAGCGGGCACCGCGGCGGTCTCGGCGGACGCGTCCGCGCCGGCCTCGGCCGTGGGGGTCGCGGCGGCGTCCTTGCGGATGCCGACGCCCAGCTTCTCCTTGATCTTCCGCTCGATCTCGTCGGAGAGGGCCGGGTTGTCGCAGAGGAACTTCCGCGCGTTCTCCTTGCCCTGGCCGAGCTGGTCGCCCTCGTACGTGTACCAGGCACCGGCCTTGCGGACGAAGCCGTGCTCCACGCCCATGTCGATCAGGCCGCCCTCGCGGCTGATGCCGTGGCCGTAGAGGATGTCGAACTCGGCCTGCTTGAAGGGCGGCGCGACCTTGTTCTTGACGACCTTGACGCGGGTGCGGTTGCCGACCGCGTCCGTGCCGTCCTTCAGGGTCTCGATGCGCCGGATGTCGAGGCGCACGGAGGCGTAGAACTTCAGCGCGCGGCCACCGGTGGTGGTCTCCGGCGAGCCGAACATCACACCGATCTTCTCGCGGAGCTGGTTGATGAAGATCGCGGTGGTCTTGGACTGGTTGAGCGCACCGGTGATCTTCCGGAGGGCCTGGCTCATCAGACGGGCCTGGAGACCCACGTGCGAGTCGCCCATCTCGCCCTCGATCTCCGCGCGGGGCACGAGGGCCGCGACGGAGTCGATGACGATGAGGTCCAGCGCGCCGGAGCGGACCAGCATGTCCACGATCTCCAGCGCCTGCTCACCGGTGTCCGGCTGGGACAGGATGAGGTTGTCCGTGTCGACGCCGAGGGCCTTGGCGTACTCGGGGTCGAGCGCGTGCTCGGCGTCCACGAAGGCCACGGTGCCGCCGGCCTTCTGCGCGTTGGCCACGGCATGCAGGGTCAGGGTCGTCTTACCGGAGGACTCCGGCCCGTAGACCTCGATCACACGGCCGCGCGGCAGTCCACCGACGCCGAGCGCGATGTCGAGCGCGGTCGATCCGGTGGGGATGACCTCGATGGGGTCGTTCGGCTTGTCGCCGAGACGCATCACGGCACCCTTGCCGAACTGCCGTTCAATCTGTGCGAGCGCGGCTTCGAGAGCCTTCTCGCGGTCGTTGCCTGCCATGGGTTCCACCCGATTTGCTTGAGTCGATCGCTTCACGCCATTGACGCTAACGCCTGCCACTGACAACGCGGTCCCACGCCCGGTTCGACTGTGGATAACCCATAAGAATGCGTGTTCGATTTCCGTGTCAAGCGCGCCACGCCGGACCCGTACGCCACACCGGCGGGTGGCATGATCCACTCCCGTGACGGACACCGCAGACACCACGGGCAGCACAGGCACCGCGCGCAGCACGAGCAGCGCAGACAGCGCGGGCGCCACCTCCAGCATGTTCCCCGCCGGACGCACCGCACTCATCGTGCGGATACCCGAAGCGGAGCCCGCCGTCGGGCCCTGGCGGGACCGGATCGACCCCGCGGCGAGGGCCGGAGCCGGGGTGCCGGCGCACGTGAGCGTGCTCTACCCGTTCCTCCAGGAGGACCTGATCGACGCCTCCGTCCACGCCGGGATCGCCGCGGCCCTGCGCCCCCACCACGCCTTCGACCTGCGCTTCGAGCGGACCGGCCGGTTCCCGGGGATGCTCTACCTCGCCCCGGAGCCCGACGCCCCGCTGCGCATGCTGACCCGCGCGGTCACCGAGCGCTGGCCGGAGGTCCGCCCCTACGGCGGCCGCTATCCGGACCCGGTCCCGCACCTCACGGTGGCCCAGCGGGCCCTGGAGGCGGACCTGGACGCAGCCGAGGCGGACCTGGGCGGACGGCTCCCCCTCAGCACCCGCGTGCGCTCCGTCGACCTGGTGGCCTACGACGGGACGGCCTGGCACGAGCGCGCGAGCTTCCCCCTGCGGGAACGCACCAAGTGACAACCCCGGGTTGACGCTCCGCGGCTGTCAACCTAGGGTTGCACCTATGACGAACCCTTCGGTGGAACCCGTTCGCATGACCAATCCGGTACGCCTCGACGACCTCATCGAGGCCATCAAGAAGGTCCACAGCGACACCCTGGAGCAGCTCAGCGGCGCCGTCGTCGCCGCCGAGGCCCTCGGGGACGTCGCGGACCACCTCATCGGCCACTTCGTCGACCAGGCCCGCCGCTCCGGCGCCTCCTGGACCGACATCGGCCGCAGCATGGGCGTCACCCGCCAGGCCGCCCAGAAGCGCTTCGTCCCCAAGGCCGACAAGGAGGGCGACGCGGGACTCGACCCCGGCCAGGGCTTCGGCCGCTTCACCCCCCGCGCCCGCAACGTGGTGGTCACCGCACAGAACGAGGCCCGCGCCGCCGGCAACACCGAGATCCGCACCGAGCACCTCGTCCTCGGACTTCTCGCCGAGCCCGACGGCCTCGCCGCCCACGCGGTCGCCGCCCAGGGAATCGCGGCCGAGGACGTACGCGCCGCCGTGACCGCCGCCCTGCCCCCGGCCGTGGAGGACGTTCCCGACCTGATCCCCTTCGACGCCTCGGCGAAGAAGGCCCTGGAGCTCACGTTCCGCGAGGCCCTGCGCCTCGGCCACGGTTACGTGGGCACCGAGCACATCCTGCTCGCGCTCCTGGAACTGGAGAACGGCACGGGTCCGCTCAGCGGCCTCGGCGCGGACAAGGACGGCGTCGAGAACTGGGTCAACGACGCCCTGGCATCCGTACTCGGCGCCTCGGACGAGCCCGGGAAGTAGAGGCGTCCGCGTCTCCGGTCAGCGCGTACCGCTTCACGTACGCGCCGAGGAAGGCCTGCATCGTGGCGACGGCCGGGATCGCGATGAGCGCCCCGACCGCGCCCAGCAGGGCGGTGCCCGCGATGACCGATCCGAAGGCCACCGCCGGGTGGATGTCCACCGTCCTCGAGGTCAGCTTCGGCTGGAGCACGTAGTTCTCGAACTGCTGGTACACCACCACGAATCCGAGGACGTACAGCGCGTACCAGGGATTGACCGTGAAGGCGATCAGCATCGGCAGCGCGCCCGCCAGGTAGGTGCCGATGGTGGGGATGAACTGCGACACCAGCCCCACCCACACGGCGAGCGCGGGCGCGTACGGCACGCCCAGCACCGCGAAGAGGATGTAGTGCGCGATCCCGGAGATCAGCGCCATCAGCCCGCGCGAGTAGAGGTATCCGCCCGTCTTGGTGACGGCGATCTCCCAGGCCCGCAGCACCTCCGCCTGCTTCGCGGGCGGCAGTACGGAGCACAGCGCGCGGCGCAGGCGCGGCCCGTCGGCGGCGAAGTAGAAGGAGAACAGACCGATCGTCAGCAGCTTGAACAGTCCGCCGAGCACGGTGGCGGACACGTCGAGCACGCCCGTCGCGCTGTTCTGCACGTACTTCTGCAGCCAGTCCGAGTGCAGCAGGCTGTCCTGGATCTCCAGCCGGGACAGGTCCGTGTGGAAGGTGTCGTTGATCGATCCGATCAGCGAGTCGAGGTAGCCGGGGAAGCCCTCCACCAGGTCGACGATCTGCGCGGCGAGCACGGAGCCGAGCAGGACGACGAATCCGACGGCCGCGACGAACACCCCGAGGAACACCAGGAAGGTGGCGAGCCCGCGGCGCAGGCCGCGGGCCGCCATCCGGGCCACGGCCGGTTCGATGGCGAGCGCGAGGAAGAACGCGATCAGGATGTTGACCAGCAGGCCGATGAGCTGGTGGAAGGCCCAACTGCCGAGCTGGAAACAGGCCACCAGGGCCAGTACGAGGACCACGGCGCGCGGGAGCCAGCGCGGCATCCGCGTGTCCGCCACCGCACCACCGGCGGGACCCGGCGCTCCGGGGTCCCCCGCCCGGGGACCCGCCGCCCGCGGGGCGTCGGCCGAGGGATCTCCCGCGTCCGCCGGGGTCGCCGGGCCGGGCGCGGGCGCGCCCCGGGGGCCTTCGGGCTGGTCGGTCGTCTCATCGATGGCTGCCACGCCGCCAAGTCTGTCCCACGGGTGCCACGAACCGCGAAGCGGTCGCTCAGGCCCGCCCGCGAAGTGCTCGCCCGGGCCTCGCCCCGGCCCGCCGCCGGCCCGCGCACAGGTCGCCCCCGCCCTGCTCGCGCCGCCCTGCTCGCGCCGCCCTGCTCGCGCTGCCCTGCTAGCGCAGCGAAGCCGGCACGTCCACGGCCGAGCAGACCGCGCGCCACACGTCCTTGGCCTCCCAGCCCGCGTCCAGCGCCTCGTGGACCGTGCGTCCCCCGAGCTCCGTCATGACGTGGTCCCGCGCGAAGGAGTCCGCGTAGCCCGCGCCGAAGTGCTCGGCCATCCGCTCCCAGAAAATCGTCAACCGCATGCCTCCAGTATCCCGCCCCGGAGAGTGCACCCTCCCCGTTCGGGCCACCTCGGCTCCGCCCGGGCCCCTACGGTTCCTGGCATGCCTGGAGACGAAGCTTGCGCCCCGGCGGCGCCGACGGCGACGAGTGCGCCGGCCCGCGCCGAGCAGTTCATCTGGCTCACGGCCCGCGTGCTGGAGCAGCGGCGGTTCGCGTTCCACTTCCTCGGCGGGGACGCCGACCCGGTCGATGCCGCCCTCGGCGCCTATCTCGGCGCGGACGGCGGCTACGGCCACGCCCTCGACCCGGATCTGCGCGGTCCGCTGAGCCACCCGCTGCACACCGCCCACGCCCTGCGCGTCCTGGACGGCCTGGGCCGCTGCGCCGGACAGCGCATCGAGCGGCTCTGCGCCCACCTGCTCCGGGTCTCCACCCCGGAGGGTGCGCTTCCGGCGACGGCTCCGGCCTCCGGCGGCTACCCGGCCGCCCCCCACCACCGGCTGCACGACGATCCGCCGGGCGACCTGCTGGCCACGGGCCCCGTCGTCGGGATCCTGCACCGCAACCGGGTGTGGCACGCGTGGCTGTTCCGGGCGACGGACTTCTGCTGGGACCGGGTGGAGAACCTGCGCCACTGGCACCCGTACGAGATCCAGAGCGCGGTGGCCTTCCTCGACGGGGTCCCCGACCGGGCCCGGGCCGCGGTGGCCGCCGACCGGCTGGGGCGCCTCGTCCGCGAGCAGCGGCTCGTCGTACTGGATCCCGCGCGGCAGGACGGTTACCCGCAGGTGCCCGGCCTCGCGCCGGGCGAGCACTTGTACCCGTACGACTTCGCGCCCCGCCCGGAGTCCCTCGCCCGCGGCTGGTTCACGGACGCGGAGCTGTACGGCTCGCTGCGCTTCCTGGCCGGCCTGCAGCAGCCGGACGGAGGCTGGCCGGTGCACCGAGGGGCCTGGGCGCCGGGAAGCTCGCTCGAGAGGCGCCCGATCGTCACGCTGGAGGCGCTGCTGACCCTGCGCGCGTACGGCCGGCTCCCCGGCGGACCTAGCCTCCCAGGGCCCGCAGCCCCGCGGTGACGGCGACGGCCGCCGCGACCACGACGAGGAACGGGGCCCGCAGCAGCAGCGCGACCCCGGCGGCCGCGAGCCCGGCGGCGCGGGCGTCGAGCACGAGCTCCTGCCCGGTGGCGAAGGTCTGCTGCGCGGTGAGCGCGGCGAGCAGCGCGACCGGCAGGAGCGCGGCGAGCTTGCGCACCGCGGGCCGCTCCAGGGCCCCGGCGGGGACGAGCAGTCCGGCGAGCTTCACGGCGTAGCAGCCGACGACGGTGAGCCCGATGGCGATCCAGACGTTCACGAGCGGCGTCCCTTCATCCACAGCACGATCGGCGCAGCCAGCGCCGCGATCAGCACGGGCACCCCGGCGGGCAGTACGGGCAGCAGGCCCAGCCCGAGGACGAGGGCGAGCGCGGCGACGGCCCGCTCGGTGCCGGTCTTCAGCATCGGCGCGAGCAGCGCGAGGAACACGGCGGGCCCGGCGGCGTCCAGCCCCCACGCCCTGGTGTCCCCGATGGCCTCGGCGCCGAGCGCGCCGAGCAGGGTGGTGAGGTTCCACAGGACGTAGAGGGCCAGCCCCGTCACGGTGAAGCCGAGCCTGGCCGACTTCCGGTCGGGCTGGGTCAGGGCCACGGCGGTGGTCTCGTCGATCACCCAGTGCGCGGCGAACGGCCGTACGCCCTTGGGCAGCGCGAGCAGTTGGGACAGCCGCAGCCCGTAGAAGGCGTTGCGGGTCCCGAGGAAGAAGGCCCCGGCGGCGGCCGTGAAGGGGTTCCCGCCGGCGGCCAGTGCCCCGACCAGCGCGAACTGCGAGGCCCCGGTGAACACGAGCAGGCTCAGCACGCAGGCCTGCAGGGTGCTGATCCCGGACCCGGCGGCCGTCACCCCGAAGGCGAACCCGGACAGGCCGACCGCCACTCCGACGCCGAGCGCGTCCCGGACCACGGCGGCGCGCGGCTTGTCCGCAGCGGGCGCCCCGCCGGGGAAGTCCCGGCCGGGTTCCCGTCCGGGTCCCTGGCCGGGTCCCTGTCCGGGTTCTTCTCGTATGACCATCCGTTGTTCTCCCACGCCCCGAAATTACGCAGGCCGCGCGTCCCGGTCTTGTACGTTCTTGCACCATGCACGAGACGATCAAGGAAATGGCGGACCGGCTGGCCCAGGTGCCCGGCGTACGCGGAGTCATGCTCGGCGGCAGCCGGGCCCGCGGCGAGCACCGCCCCGAATCGGACTGGGACCTCGGCGTCTACTACCGCGGCACCCTCGACCTCGCCGCACTGGACGCACTGGCCGGCCCGGACGTGGAGGTGGCCGGCCCGGGCTGCTGGGGCCCCTGGGTCAACGGCGGGGCCTGGCTGCGCGTCGACGGGGTGGCGGTGGACTGGATCCTGCGCGACCTGGACCGGGTGGAGCGGGTGTGGCAGGACTGCCGCGAGGGCCGCTACGAGGTGGGCGTGCAGCCGGGCCACCCACTCGGCTTCTGGTCGCCCTGCTACCCGGGCGAGGCGGCCCTGGGGCAGGTCCTCGCGGACCCGACGGGCGAACTGACGGCCCTGCGCACCGCGGTCTCGGCCTACCCGGAGCCCCTCCGGAAGGCCCTGATAGCCGGGGCGTGGGAGGCGGAGTTCCTCGCAGCGGGCGCCGCGAAGGGCGCGGCCCGCGCGGACGCCCTGTACGTCTCGCTGTGCCTGTCCCGCGCCTTCGGCATCCTCGTCCAGGCCCTGTACGCGGCGGACCGCCGCTGGTGCCTCAACGAGAAGGGCGCCCTGTCCGCCGCCGAGCTCCTGCCCTGCGCGCCGCCCTCCTTCGGCCCGCGCGTGCGGTCCCTGCTCGGCGCCCAGGGCACCACCGCCGAGTCCCTGACGGCGACGGTGACCGAGGCCCGCACCCTGATCGAGGAGACCCGCGCGGGGCTGGCGGACTAAGCCGCCCCTTCCGGATCCTGCCGGTCGGGCCCGAAGGGGACGGCCCGGCCGGGGCCGGCCGGCCCCGGGCCCACCGCGCTGCCCGGCGCACCGCCGCGCCCCCGCCGGTACGCCCCCGGCGGCACCCCCACGATGCGGGTGAAGTGCCGGTTCAGGTGCGGCTGATCGGTGAAGCCGACGGTGACGGCCGCCTCCGCCGGCGGGATCCCGGCGTCGAGCAGCCGGCGCGCCCGTCGTACCCGGGCGTCGGTCAGCCAGGTGTGCGGAGGCATGCCGTACCGGTCCCGGAAGGCCCTCAGCAGGGCGAAGGGGCTCGTGCCCAGCTCCGCCGCGAGCTGCTCCAGCGACGGGGGCTCCCCCATCCGCTCCTCCAGTACGGCCCGGGCCCGCTCCGCGTCGGCGGCGCCCGCACGGCCCGCCGTACGGGCCGGCAGCGGCCCGGCGTGCCGGGTCAGCATCCGCGCCACCACCCCGCGCAGCAGGGTGTCGGCGGCCAGCGCGTTGCCGGCCTCGGCGGCCCGGTGGACCTCGGTGATGGCCCGCGAGGCCTGCGGGTCGGCGACCATGTCGGCGGTGAAACCGGGGGTCCCGCGCAGGGTGCCGATCTCGGTGGCGACCTCGGTGATCAGGGCCCGGGAGGGGTAGAGGGTGGCGTAGGCCCAGCCGTCGGGGACCCCGGCGCGGGCGGTGTGCGGGACCTCGGGGTTGATCAGGACCACGCTGCCGGGCCCGGCGCGCAGGGTGTCTCCCGGCAGGCCGATCTCCTCGACGCCGCCGGTGACGGCCGCGATGACGTACCCGTCGTGGGCGTGGCGCGGGAAGGTGTGGCGCACGTAGTGGGCGCGCAGGAGGTCCAGCCCGGGCAGTTCCGCGTACTGCCAGTGCCGCGCCCACTCCCGGCGGCCCTCGTCCGCTCCGGTCCCCGTCCCCATCCCCCCATTCTGCGCCCGGCCCGGCCGGGGTGTTTCCACAGGTCCGGCCGGTTGTCAGTGGGCGGGTGCACGATGGGGGCATGTCCGGTACTGCGCTCGACTCGTTCTCCCCCGCGACCCGTTCCTGGTTCACGGGGGCCTTCGTCTCGCCCACCTCCGCCCAGGAGGGTGCCTGGCGGGCCATCGGGGCGGGCTCGGACGTGCTGGTGGTGGCCCCCACCGGCTCCGGCAAGACCCTGGCCGCCTTCCTCGCCGCCCTCGACCAGCTCGCCTCGACCCCGCCCCCGGCCGAGCCGAAGAAGCGCTGCCGGGTGCTGTACATCTCGCCCCTGAAGGCCCTGGCCGTGGACGTGGAGCGCAATCTCCGCAGCCCGCTGACCGGTATCCGGCAGGAATCGGTGCGCCTGGGCCTGCCCGAGCCGGAGATCCGGGTCGGGATCCGCTCCGGCGACACCCCGCCGGCCGAGCGGCGCGCGCTGGTGACCCGGCCGCCGGACATCCTGATCACCACCCCCGAGTCGCTGTTCCTGATGCTGACCTCGGCGGCCCGCGAGGCCCTGGCCGGGATCGAGACGGTGATCCTGGACGAGGTGCACGCGGTCGCCGGGACCAAGCGCGGCGCCCATCTCGCGCTGTCCCTGGAGCGGTTGGACGAGCTGCTGCCCCGCCCCGCGCGCCGGATCGGGCTGTCGGCGACGGTCCGCCCGGTGGAGGAGGTGGCCCGCTACCTCGCTCCGCGCGGCAAGGTGGAGATCGTCCAGCCGCCCTCCACCAAGGAGTTCGACCTGTCGGTGGTCGTCCCGGTCGAGGACATGGGCGAGTTGGGCGGCTCCCCCGCCACCGAGGGCAAGGAGGGCGGCGACAAGCCCTCCATCTGGCCGCACGTGGAGGAGCGGATCGCCGATCTCGTCCAGGCCCACCGGTCCACCATCGTGTTCGCCAACTCCCGCCGTCTCGCCGAGCGGTTGTGCAACCGGCTCAACGAGATCGCGTACGAGCGGGCCACCGGCGGCCCGCTGCCCGAGGGCCCGCCCCCGGCCGAGATCATGGCCCAGTCGGGCGCCGCCCAGGGCGCTCCCCCGCTGCTGGCCCGCGCCCACCACGGCTCGGTGTCCAAGGAGCAGCGGGCGCTGGTGGAGGAGGACTTGAAGGCGGGCCGGCTGCCCGCCGTGGTCGCCACCTCCAGCCTGGAGCTCGGCATCGACATGGGCGCCGTCGATCTCGTCATCCAGGTGGAGTCCCCGCCGTCGGTGGCCTCCGGGCTGCAGCGGGTGGGCCGGGCCGGGCACCAGGTGGGCGCGGTCTCCACCGGAGTCGTCTTCCCCAAGTACCGGGGCGACCTCGTCCAGGCGGCCGTGGTCACCGAGCGGATGCGCACGGGCTCGATCGAGTCCCTGCGGATCCCCTCCAACCCACTGGACGTCCTCGCCCAGCAGCTCGTCGCGATGACCGCGATGGACACCTGGCAGCTCGACGACCTGCTCGCTCTGGTGCGGCGGGCGGCCCCCTTCGCCGCGCTGCCGGACTCGGCCTTCACGGCGGTCCTGGACATGCTGGCCGGCCGCTATCCCTCGGACGCGTTCGCCGAGCTCAGGCCCCGGGTGGTGTGGGACCGCGTCGCCGGTACGATCACCGGCCGGCCCGGCGCCCAGCGGCTCGCGGTCACCTCCGGCGGAACCATCCCGGACCGCGGCCTCTTCGGCGTCTTCCTCGCCGGGGCGGACCCCAAGAAGGGCGGCGGCCGGGTCGGCGAGCTCGACGAGGAGATGGTCTACGAATCCCGCGTCGGCGACGTCTTCACCCTGGGCACCACCTCCTGGCGGATCGTGGACATCACCCGCGACCGCGTCCTGGTCACCCCCGCCCCCGGGGTCCCGGGGCGGCTCCCGTTCTGGAAGGGCGACCAGCTGGGCCGCCCGCTGGAACTGGGCCGCGCGGTCGGCGCCTTCCTGCGCGAGCTCGGCGGCCTGACCGACGAGGACGCCCGACTGCGCCTCCTCGCGGCCGGCCTGGACGCCTGGGCCGCCGAGAACGTCCTCGCCTACCTCGCCGAACAGCGCGAAGCCTGCGGCCACGTACCGGACGACCGGACCATCGTCGTCGAGCGGTTCCGCGACGAGCTCGGCGACTGGAGGGTCGTCGTCCACTCCCCCTTCGGCGCCCAGGTGCACGCCCCGTGGGCACTGGCGCTCGGCGCCCGGCTCTCCGAGCGGTACGGGATGGACGCGCAGGTCATGCACGCCGACGACGGCATCGTGCTCCGCCTCCCGGACGCGGACCTGCTGAACATGGACCTCCTGGACCACGACCCGGCGCGGAACAGCTCCTACGCCTCCTCCACCACCTCCACCTCCACGTCATTCGACTTCGACTTCGACGACGAGAAGCCCCCGCTGGGCGCGGCGGACGTCGCCTTCGAGCACGGGGAGGTCCAGCAGATCGTCACGGACCAGGTGGGCGGCTCCGCACTGTTCGCCTCCCGCTTCCGCGAGTGCGCGGCGCGCGCCCTGCTGCTGCCGCGCCGCAGCCCCGGCAAGCGCACCCCCCTGTGGCAGCAGCGCCAACGCGCCTCACAACTGCTCCAGGTGGCCTCCGAGTTCGGTTCGTTCCCGATCGTGCTGGAGGCCGTACGGGAATGCCTGCAGGACGTCTTCGACGTGCCCGGCCTGACCGAGCTGATGGGGGACATCGAGGCACGCCGGGTCCGCCTCGTCGAGGTCACGACCCCCGAGCCCTCCCCCTTCGCCCGCTCCCTCCTCTTCGGGTACGTCGCCCAGTTCCTCTACGAGGGCGACTCGCCGCTCGCCGAGCGCAGGGCGGCCGCGCTGTCGCTGGACTCCCGGCTGCTGGCCGAGCTGCTCGGCCAGGCGGAGCTCCGCGAGCTGCTCGACCCGGAAGTGCTGACGGAGCTGGAGCGGGAGCTCCAGTGGCTGACCGAGGACCGCCGGGCCAAGGACGCCGAGTCGGTCGCCGACCTGCTGCGTTTGCTGGGCCCGCTCACCCCGGCGGAACTGGCCGCCCGCGGCGCGGAACCGGAGTGGGCTCCGTCCCTCTCCGCGTCCCGCCGGGCGATCCGGGTGCGGATCGGCGGCGAGGACCACTGGGCGGCCATCGAGGACGCGGGCCGGCTGCGCGACGCACTGGGCACGGCGCTCCCGGTGGGCGTCCCGGAGGCGTTCACCGAGCCGGTGAAGGATCCCCTCGGCGACCTCCTGGCCCGGTACGCCCGCACCCACGGCCCCTTCACCACGGTCACCGCCGGCGCCCGTTTCGGGCTGGGCACGGCCGTGACGGACGGCGCACTGCACCGGCTCGCGGCGGCCGGGCGGGTGGTCCAGGGCGAGTTCCACCCGGCGGGCATCGGCCAGGAATGGTGCGACGCGACGGTGTTGCGCCGGCTGCGCCGCCGCTCGCTGGCGGCCCTGCGCCAGGAACTGGAACCGGTCCCCCCGGCTTCCCTCGCCACCTTCCTCCCCCAGTGGCAGCACCTGGGCGGAGCCCTGCGCGGCGTCGACGGCCTGGCCCGCGCGATCGAGCAGCTCCAGGGCGCCGCGGTCCCCGCCTCCGCCCTCGAACGGCTGATCCTCCCCTCCCGCGTGGCGGACTACTCACCGACCCTCCTGGACGAGCTCACCACCACCGGCGAAGTGGTCTGGGCGGGCGCGGGCGCCCTGCCGGGCAAGGACGGCTGGATCTCCCTCTACCTCGCGGAGGCGGCCCCGCTCCTCCTCCCCCAGCCGCACCCCCTGGAGCTCAGCCCGCTCCACGAAGCGGTCCTCTCCGCCCTCTCCGGCGGCTACGGCCTGTTCTTCCGCCAGCTCACGGACCGTGTCCGCGCCCTGCACCCGGACGCCTCCGACGCGGACCTCTCCTCCGCCGTCTGGGACCTGGCGTGGTCCGGCCGCCTGACGAACGACACCCTGGCCCCCCTGCGCTCCCTCCTCGGCTCGGGCCGCACGGCGGGCGCCACCGCCCACCGCGCTCGCCGTACGATCCCCCGCGGCCGCTACGGCACCCTCAGCACCCCCGCCTCCCGTACGGGCCCGCCCACGGTGTCGGGCCGCTGGTCCCTGCTCCCGGTCCACGCCCCGGACCCGACCCACCGCGCACACGCCCTGGCCCGCACCCTGCTGGACCGCCACGGGGTGGTGACCCGGGGCGCGGTGGCCGCGGAAGGCGTGGAGGGCGGCTTCAGCGCGGTCTACCGGGTCCTGTCCGCCTTCGAGGACAGCGGCCAGGCCCGCAGGGGCTACGTGGTCGAAGGCCTGGGCGCGGCCCAGTTCGCCATGGACGGCGCGGTCGACCGCCTCCGCGCCGCCGAGCGGACCCCGCCCCCGCTGGCCGCGGTGGTCCTGGCAGCCGCCGACCCGGCGAACGCCTACGGAGCGGCCCTCCCCTGGCCGGAGCCCCCGTCCGGTGCCACCCACAAGCCGGGCCGCAAGGCCGGCTCCCTGGTGGTCCTGGTCGACGGCGAACTCACCCTCTACCTGGAGCGCGGCGGCAAAACCCTCCTCGCCTGGCCCGGCCCGGACGACCCCCGCCTCACAGCCGCCGTGGCAGCCCTCACCACGGCCTCCCACAAGGGCACCCTCCCCACCCTCACGCTGGAACGCATCAACGCCACCCCCTCCCTCACGTCCCCCTACGCCCCACCCATCGAAGCCACCGGCTTCCACGCCACCCCCCAAGGCCTCCGCCTCCGCCGCTGACCACCCGTCCGCCGCCCGGAACCACCCCGGGCACCGCCGCACCGCAAACCCCGAGAACACCCGCGCCCCGCCCCAGCACCCCAGCCCAGAGCCCGACTCCGGGACACACCCCGGCGACAGAGTCCGGGGCCCGGGTCCCAGTACCCCGCCGACAGGTCCCCAGCGCCGGGCGCAGCCCCCGGGACGTGTCCCACGGCCCCGCCCCAGGGCCCAGGGCCAAGCCCGGCGACAGAGCCCGGGGCGGGGCCCGGAGAACGGGGCCCGGAGAGCGGGGCCCGGGGAAGGGGCCCACGGCCCAGGCCGGAACGGGGGCCACCGCACAGCGCGGGCGGGGTCCACCGCCCCTGGCGGGAACGCAGTCCACGGCGCAGCCCGAGAACGGGATCCGGGGCGCAGCCCCGGGGAACGGAGGAAGGGCGGGGCGGGGAGCAAGCACCGCGCAACGGCACCCCACCCCACCAGCCCGACTCCGCAGGAGAATGAACGCATGCCCGAAGGAGACACGATCTACCGCGCCGCGGCCCGACTCCGCGAAGCCCTCGCAGGCAAGGAACTCACCCGCTCAGACCTCCGCGTCCCCCGCTTCGCCACCGCGGACCTCACCGGCTTCACCACCCTCGAGGTAGTCCCCCGGGGCAAGCACCTCCTCATGCGCTTCGGCCACCCACCGGCACCCGACGACGAGGCAGGCGCCACCCCCCACCCCCTCCTCACCCTCCACACCCACCTCCGCATGGACGGCACCTGGCGCATCTTCCCCACCACCCCCGCCAGCACCACCGGCATCCCCAAAGGCGGACCGGCCCACGAGATCCGCGTCATCCTCGGCACCGCCACCCACACCGCCTTCGGCTACCGCCTCCCCGTCGTCGAACTGCTCCGCACCGCGGACGAGCACCGCGCCGTGGGCCACCTCGGCCCCGATCTCCTCGGTCCCGACTGGGACGAGGCCACCGCCGCCGCGAACCTCCTCGCCGCCCCCGCCCGCCCCCTCGGCGAGGCCCTCCTCGACCAGCGCAACCTGGCCGGCATCGGCAACATCTACAAGGCCGAGCTCTGCTTCCTCGCCCAGGTCACCCCCTGGACTCCGGTGGGCGATCTGCCGCCGAGCACCCTCACCCGCCTCGCCGCCGCCGCGCACCGGCTCCTCGACGCGAACAAGAAGGCCAGCCGCCGCAACACCACCGGCAGCCGCCGCCCCGGTCAGGACCTGTTCGTCTACGGCCGCGCCCACCGCCCCTGCCTGCGCTGCGGCACCCCCGTCCGCGAGGCCCCCCAGGACGACCGCCCCACCTACTGGTGTCCCCGCTGCCAATCCGGCCCGACGCCTTAGTTGACGCCCCGTCAGATCCGGTCGTACCGTCCCCGCATGCCTACACCCAGCGCGTACGAACTCACCGGCCGGACCGCCCTGATCACCGGCGCCGCCAGCGGCATCGGCCGGGCCACCGCCGCACTCCTCGCCGAGGCCGGAGCCACCGTGCACTGTGCGGACCGCGACGCCCAGGGCCTGGAGGAGACCGTCGAACTGATCGCCAAGGCCGGCGGCCGGGCCACCCCCCACCCCCTCGACGTGACCGACCGCGCCGCGATCAGGACGGCGATCGCACAGGCCGGCCCGCTCGACATCACCGCCGCCATCGCCGGGATCATGCACAGCAGCAGCGTCCTGGAGACGTCCGACGAGGACCTCGACCGGGTCCTGGACATCAACTTCAAGGGTGTGCTCCGCACCTGCCAGGAGGCGGCCCGCGCCATGATCGCGGCCGGCCGGCCCGGCTCGATCATCACCATGGCCTCCGGCGCCGTGGACGCCGCCCAGCCCGGCCTGCTCTGCTACAGCGCCTCAAAGGCCGCCGTCGTCCAGCTGACCAAGACCCTCGCCACCGAGGCCGGCCCCCACGGCATCCGCGTCAACGCCGTCGCGCCCGGCTGGATCCGCACCCCGATGACCGGCCGGCACAGCCCCGAGGTCCAGGAGCAGACCGAGGCGATGATGACGCGCATGTCCCCGCTGCGCCGCGTGGGGGAGCCCGAGGACATAGCCCAGGCCGTGCTCTACCTCGCCTCGGACGCCTCGTCCTTCATGACGGGCCAGATCCTTCGCCCGAACGGAGGAGTCTCCATGCCCTGGTAACCACCCCCGGCGCCCCCACCACCCACCACGCCACCACCCGACACCCACCACAGTGTCGCCACCACGCCGCCCCCACCACCCGACGCCCACCACGCCGCCTCCACCGCAGCACCCGACCACGCGGCCCCGACTACCCGACCTCCACCACCCGGCCCCCACCAGGGCGGCACTGACCACGCCGCCACACGCGCAGGGCTACCAACCACCCGGCACCAGCCCCGCAGCCACAACCGCAGGGCACCCGATCACCCGGACACCACACCACAGCGCGGTCACCAGGCGCGCCCGGCCGGACGGCTCCTGGGGACCTCCCCGGCACCCGTCTCGGCCTGCGGCCAGGAACCGCGCCTCGCCCTCGCCAGAGACGGCCGATCAGGCCGATCCATCGTCATGCTTCGTCCCCATGTCCAAGTCCCCCACCCCCGCCTACGGAACCCGTAGCACCAGGCGCCAGGCGACCAACGGGGGCTTCGGCCACGCCGCCACCCGGTCACGCCGCCCCTCGGCCACTCGAGCAGGGCGCCAACCACCCGCCGTCCGTGTCTACCCGGCCCCCGACTCCCCGCCCCCCGGCGCCCGGCCCCCCGGCGGCACCGCCCCAGGTTCCCCGACCGCCACCGACCCGGACGCAGCCCACTCCCCGCCACTGCCATCGACGCCTCGGCCACCACCCCCGGCCCCACCCCCGCCCCCGTCACCGCGCACGCCACTCGCCGCCCCACGGCGACGGCGGCCCGCCGGCCCGGGCACGCAGTGAACCGGCAGCAGCCCCAGCCCCCAGCCTCCGACGGCGACCGCACCCTCCACCGGCCCGGCCTCGGCCGGCGCCAGCACGAGCCGCAGGACGGCCCACCACCACAGGACGCCCACCGACAGCGCGAGGGCCGGACCCACGGGTATACCCAGCAACCGCCGCACGGCCACCTCCAGGGGCCGGAGACCCGAACGGGCCCATCCTCCCGCACCCCGCCCGTACCCGCACCCCGCCCGCAACGCCCCACAGGGCCTCATCGCCGCCCCACAGGGCCCCCGCGCCACACCGGCACCCACGCCCCCACCCGGAACGGCAAGGAGCCCCGCCCGGCACCCAAGGGGCACCGGCCGGGGCTCCGGCCACACTCATACGCTCAGCACGCACGCACACAACACACGCGCACAGGCAGACGCTCACGCACACGTCACGCGGCTACGACGTTCACCGCTTCCACGGGCGCCTTGATGGTCACCCGTTCCGGGCCACCCGTGACCGAGGCCACGGATACCGAATTGAGCATCGGGCGGACCGGTGCGGACACCGGTTCGCTCGCCGCGGCGGACTGGGCCAGCTCGGCGAGCGAAAGCTCGTCGCTGACTTCCCGCATCAGCTCTGACATCCGTACGTCAAGCGCGTCGCAGATCGCGGAGAGCAGCTCGGAAGATGCCTCCTTCTGCCCCCGCTCCACCTCGGAGAGATAGCCGAGCGAAACTCGGGCGGACGAGGAGACTTCGCGCAGAGTACGGCCCTGGCGCTGGCGCTGCCGACGCAGCACGTCACCCAGCAGGCGACGGAGCAGAATCATCGGTGGCTCCCTCCTCTGACCGTGTAGCCGTAACCTTCACGCCCCACCGTACCGCCTCGCGCGGCGGCCGTGCGGGGAGCGATGTCGTGTTCACTCAGGGCTGCAAACATCAAATCCCCCCGTCCTGTTCCGTATCCTGCCCCCGCAGATTCTCGCGGAGTTCGCTCGCGAGCAGCTCGAGCACTGTCCGTGCACTCTCCCTACGGATTTCCGCGCGGGAGCCTTTCAACCGCAGCCGGGCCGTTTTCCTGCCCCCGGGGCCCGCCACGGCGATGAAAACGGTTCCCACCGGCTGTCCGTCCTGCGGATCGGGACCGGCCACCCCGGTGGTCGCGATGCCCCAGGAGGCGCCGAGCACGCGGCGCACTCCGGCCGCCATCTGCTCCGCGACCTGCGGGTTCACCGCCCCTTCGGCCGCGAGCAGCCCTGCGTCCACGCCCAGCACCTGATGCTTGAGCTCGGTCGCGTACGCCGTGACGGACCCGCGGAAGGACCGGGAGGCGCCCGGGACGGCCGTGAGCTCCGCGGCCACCATGCCGCCGGTCAGCGACTCCGCGACAGCGACCGTATCGTTACTCTCCGCAAGGAGTCGCAGCACATCGGCCGCAACCGCCCCACGGTCACCGGCGGCCCCTGCGGCATTCCGGGGCGCTTCATCGGCCACCGAAGATCCACCCGCCTTTTGCACCACCGCGTCATCCCCCGGCAGGTTCACCGCGCGGCACGCTCCGCGGCGAGCCCCTTGCGCCGGAGCACGACGGCCTGCCGGACGTAGTCCAAACCGGTGACGACGGTCAGGACGACGGCGGCCGCCATCACCCAGAACCGCAGCGTCGCCAGCGGCCCCGTCAGCGCGAGCACGTACATGCCCACCGCCACGCCCTGGGTCAGGGTCTTCAGCTTCCCGCCCCGGCTCGCCGGGATCACCCCGTACCTGATGACCCAGAAACGCATGAGCGTGATCCCGAGTTCCCGGCCGAGGATCACTCCGGTCACCCACCAGGGCAGATCGCCGAGCCAGGACAGACACACCAATGCCGACCCCATGATCGCCTTGTCGGCGATGGGGTCGGCGATCTTGCCGAAGTCGGTGACCAGGTTGTACGTACGGGCCAGATGCCCGTCGAAGATGTCGGTGATCATGGCGACGGCGAACGCCGCCCACGCCAGCGCCCGCCAGACGGGGTCGTAGCCCCCGTCGGCGAGCAGCAGCATCACGAATCCCGGCACCAGGACCAGCCTGATCATCGTCAGGATGTTGGCGATGTTCCACAGACTGGCCTGATTGACCGCCGCGGCGCCCAGCTTCGCGCCGGGCGCGGGCCGGCGGCCGGTCCCGCCCGCCGCAGATGCCGGGGCTCCGGTCATCCGGCCGCCTCCTCAAGATCCACGCCCAGGGGCTCCGCCACCAGGTCCACACCCAGGGTGCCGACCACCTTCGCCGTGACGATACGCCCCGGGACCAGGCCCGCGCCGTCCGTGAAGACGACCTGGCCGTCGGTCTCGGGCGCCTGGTGGGCAGCGCGCCCGTAGGCTCCCTCGCCGTCCTCCGCCTCGTCGATCGGGACGACCGTCTCGACGAGCACCTCCAGCGTCTCTCCGATCCGCTCCTCCGCGCGCTGCGAGGTGAGCTCCTCGGTGAGGCGCTGCATGTGGGCGAGGCGCTCGGCGATGGTGTCGGCGTCCAGTTTGTTCTCGTAGGTGACGGCCTCGGTACCGTCCTCGTCGGAGTAGCCGAAGACGCCGATGGCGTCGAGGCGCGCGCTGGTGAGGAAGCGCTCCAGCTCGGCGAAGTCCGACTCCTTCTCGCCGGGGAAGCCGACGATGAAGTTGGACCGGACGCCAGCCGTCGGAGCCTTGCTGCGGATGGTGTCCAGCAGTTCCAGGAACCGGTCGGTGTCACCGAAGCGGCGCATGGCGCGCAGCACGTCGGGGGCCGAGTGCTGGAAGGAGAGGTCGAAGTACGGGACGACCTTGGGGGTCGAGGTGAGTACGTCGATCAGGCCGGGCCGCATCTCGGCGGGCTGGAGGTAGCTGACGCGGACGCGCTCGATGCCGTCCACCTCGGCCAGCTCGGGCAGCAGGGTCTCCAGCAGGCGGATGTCGCCCAGGTCCTTGCCGTACGAGGTGTTGTTCTCGGAGACCAGCATGATCTCCTTGACGCCCTGCTCCGCGAGCCAGCGCGTCTCGCCCAGCACGTCGCTGGGGCGGCGGGAGATGAAGGAGCCGCGGAAGGACGGGATGGCGCAGAAGGAGCAGCGCCGGTCGCAGCCGGAGGCGAGCTTGACCGAGGCGACCGGGCTCTTGTCCAGCCGGCGGCGCAGCGGCGCACGCGGACCGGAGGCGGGAGCGACGCCCTCGGGGAGGTCGGCCGGAGCCGCCTCGGGCTCCTGCGCGTGGCCCGGCAGGGCCACGTCGGCGTCCTGGCGCTGGGCCGGGCTGATCGGCAGCAGCTTGCGCCGGTCGCGCGGGGTGTGGGAGGCGTGGATGCCGCCGTTGAGGATGGTCTGGAGGCGGTCGGAGATGTCGGCGTAGTCGTCGAAGCCGAGCACGCCGTCGGCCTCGGGGAGCGCTTCGGCAAGTTCCTTGCCGTAGCGCTCGGCCATACAGCCGACGGCTACGACGGCCTGCGTGCGGCCGTGATCCTTGAGATCGTTGGCCTCCAGCAGGGCGTCTACGGAGTCCTTCTTGGCGGCTTCGACAAAGCCGCAGGTGTTGACGACGGCTACGTCCGCATCGGCGGCGTCCTCGACGAGCTCCCAGCCATCCGCCGCCAAGCGGCCTGCGAGCTCCTCCGAGTCCACCTCGTTACGGGCGCAGCCAAGAGTGACAAGGGCGACGGTACGGCGTTCGGGCATGGACTCAAGACTACTTCGTCCCGGCACCGGCCCCCGCCTCCCGTCCCGGACGACAAGATCCCCGGAGTGCGGCGCGGCACTCCGGGGATCCGGAACGTTTTATTCCCTGCTGGTCAGCCCGCCTGGGCCTGGCCCTGACGCGGGTCGTCCTTGGTGTATGTGAGACGTTCCACCTGTCCGGGCTGGAACTCGTCCTTGATCTCCTTGCCGTTCACGAAGAGCTTCACGACCCCGGCATCACCGAGCACCAGGTCGATGGACTCCTTGTCCGTGAACGTCTTCGACTGACCCTGTTCGAGGGTGCCGTCGAAGAGGAGCCGGCCACTGTGGTCCTTGGCCGAGATCCAGCTCTCGCCGTCGTTGGCCGTCAGGACGACCGTGACGAGGTCCTTGGGCGCGGCGGCGATGGCGCTGTCCGAGGGCTCCGGCTTGGGAGCCGTAGGTGCCGGCGGCGCCTGGACCGAGGGCTTGGAGGCGTTGGGGGTGGGTGCGGGCTTCGGCGAGGCGGAACCTTCCGCCACCGGCCGCTTGGCCTTGTCGTCGGCGCCACCGAAGGCCGTGAAGCCGACGAAGCCGATCACGGCGACGATGGCGGCGACCATGGCGGCGGTCCAGTTGGGCCGCTGCCGTTCGGGGCGGATCCGCTCGGCTTCGAACATCGGCGCGGCGGGGGTGGGTGCCGGCCGGCCGCCGTGGGCCGCGTCGTAGCTGTCGATCAGGGGTTCCGGATCGAGTCGTACGGCACGGGCGAGCGTACGGATGTGGCCGCGGGCATAGACATCGCCGCCGCAGCGCGTGAAATCGTCGGATTCGATCGCGTGCACGATCGGGATGCGCACGCGGGTGGTGGAACTGACCTCGTCGACGGTCAGCCCGGCGGCGATCCGGGCCTTCTTGAGGGCCGTCCCGATGGACGGCTCTTCGACGGAGCGTTCGACGAGGCGGTCCTCGGACCGGTCGTCGGTCGAAGGCTGCTCATCTTCGGGGGAGTTGGCGTTGCCGATGGACACGAGGGCGCCTTTCGAGCGTGTAGCCACCTGCTGGATGTCCAGTCTAGGGGGGTGACGAAAGGGTGGAGCAACCGGAGGGGCACCTCCCTACGCCATACGAATGGCCAAGGGGCTCCCGCACGGTGCGGCGACCCGGAAAGACCGCCACCTCCCTCAACTAGACACGCGACCGGGGGAAACGGTTGCCCCCGATCCTTTGTCCCTTACTCGGGAGTCTCCCCCCGGATCACCGCGAGCACGCCGTCGAGTTCGTCGGCCTTCAGCAGCACGTCGCGCGCCTTGGACCCCTCGCTCGGTCCGACGATCCCCCGCGACTCCATCAGGTCCATCAGCCGTCCGGCCTTCGCGAACCCGACCCGCAGCTTGCGCTGGAGCATCGACGTGGACCCGAACTGCGTCGAGACGACCAGCTCGGCCGCCTGGCACAGCAGGTCCAGGTCGTCGCCGATCTCCTCGTCGATCTCCTTCTTCTGCTTCTGCCCGACGGTGACGTCGTTGCGGAAGACGGGCGCCATCTGGTCCTTGCAGTGCTGCACGATCCCGGCGATCTCGTCCTCGGTGACGAACGCGCCCTGGAGCCGTACGGGCTTGTTCGCGCCCATCGGCAGGAACAGACCGTCGCCCTTGCCGATGAGCTTCTCCGCACCCGGCTGGTCGAGGATGACCCGGCTGTCGGCGAGCGAGGAGGTCGCGAAGGCGAGGCGCGAGGGCACGTTCGCCTTGATCAGACCGGTCACCACGTCCACCGAGGGCCGCTGCGTCGCGAGGACCAGGTGGATGCCGGCCGCGCGGGCCAGCTGGGTGATGCGGACGATCGAGTCCTCCACGTCGCGCGGGGCCACCATCATCAGGTCGGCCAGCTCGTCGACGATCACCAGCAGGTACGGGTACGGGCTGAGCTCCCGCTCGCTGCCCGGCGGCAGTTTGATCTTGCCGTCGCGGATCGCCTGGTTGAAGTCGTCGATGTGCCGGTACCCGAAGGCCGCCAGGTCGTCGTAGCGCAGGTCCATCTCGCGCACGACCCACTGCAGCGCCTCGGCCGCCCGCTTGGGGTTGGTGATGATCGGCGTGATCAGGTGCGGGATGCCCTCGTACGCCGTCAGCTCCACCCGCTTGGGGTCCACGAGCACCATCCGGACGTCCTCCGGCGTGGCCCGCACCATCACCGAGGTGATCAGGCAGTTGATGCAGGAGGACTTACCGGAACCGGTGGCTCCGGCGACCAGCACGTGCGGCATCTTCGCCAGGTTGGCCATGACGTAGCCGCCCTCGACGTCCTTGCCGAGCGCCACCAGCATCGGGTGGTCGTCCTCGGCGGCGTCCGCCAGCCGGAGCACGTCCCCCAGGTTGACCATCTCGCGGTCGGTGTTCGGGATCTCGATGCCGACCGCCGACTTGCCCGGGATGGGGCTGATGATGCGCACGTCGGGCGAGGCCACGGCGTAGGCGATGTTCTTCGCCAGCGCCGTGATCCGCTCGACCTTCACGGCCGGGCCCAGCTCGACCTCGTAGCGGGTCACCGTCGGCCCACGGGTGAAACCGGTGACCTTGGCGTCGACCTTGAACTCCATGAACACGTTCGTCAGCGAGGCCACGACCGCGTCGTTAGCGGCGCTGCGGGTCTTGCCCGGCCCGCCCTTCTCCAGCAGGTCCAGCGAGGGCAGGGAGTACGTGATGTCCCCGCGCAGCTGGAGCTGCTCGGCGCGGGGCGGCAGCGCCTGGGTCTGGGGCGGGGTCTTGGTCAGGTCGGGAACGGACAGCGTCCCGGAGGCCGCCGCGGTGGTGTCGTGCGGCGGGCCCGCGGCGGCGGACTTCTCCTCGCGGGCCGGCTGCTCCTCGCGGGCGGGCCCCTCCTCCCGGGCCGCCGGCACCGGAGCGGTGACATCCGTGCCCTCGCGCTCCGCCGAGATGCCCTGCGTGAGGTCGGCGACCAGCGGGGAGGGCGGCATCCCGCCGTACACCACCCCGTCCAGCGCGGCGGCGGCCGCCGCGGCCACGTCGACGGGGTCCATCCCTCGGTCCATGGCGGGCCGGCCCGCGGACCGCCGGGGGCGCCGCCGCCGGGCGAGCGCCTCCTCCTCGGCGGCGCCCGCCGGGTCTCCCGGCCCGGCGGCGCCGGAACGGGCCCGCCGCTGCTCGGCGTCGTGCCGGTCGGCGGCAGCGGCCGAGGCCGCGCCCTCGGGGTCCCGGTACTGCGCGTACTCCGCGTCGTACTCGTTCGGAGCGATGACCCCGAGGCGGATCCCCGCGCTCCGCAGCCGCTGCGGGATCGCGTTGACGGGGGTCGCGGTGACCACCAGCAGCCCGAAGACGGTGAGCAGCACCAGCATCGGCACGGCCAGCGGCGCGCCCATCGTGAAGATCAGCGGCTTCGAGGCGCCCCAGCCGATCAGCCCGCCCGCGTTCTGCATCGCGGTGGTGCCCTCGTCGCGCCCGGGGGCTCCGCAGGCGATGTGCACGAGCCCCAGGACTCCGATGACCAGCGCGGAGAGCCCGATGCCGATGCGGCCGTTGGCGTCGGCCTGTTCGGGATGGCGGATGAAACGTACCGCCATGACGCCGAGCAGGACCGGCACGAGCAGGTCGAGCCGCCCGAAGGCGCCGGTGACCAGCATGGTCACCAGGTCCCCGACAGGCCCGCTCAGGTTCGACCAGGTCCCGGCGGCGACGATCAGAGCGAGCGCGAGCAGCAGCAGGGCGAGGCCGTCCTTGCGGTGGGCCGGGTCGAGGTTCTTCGCACCCTGGCCGATGCCGCGGAAGATGGCGCCGACCGCGTGCGCGATGCCGAGCCAGAAGGCGCGCAGCAGCCGCAGCACTCCCCCGGTGGGGGACGGCGCGGGCTTGGGCGCGACCTTTTTGACGGAGCCGCGCTTGGCAGCGGGCGCCGCCTTCTTGGCGGGCGGCTTGCGGGCTGGGGCAGCCTTCTTCGCCGGCGCCGTCGTACGGCCGGTGCGGCCCTTCGCGGTGCCCGCCGTGCTCTGGGAACCCTTACCGGACGTACTTGAGGCCATGCGCCCGAGGTTACCGGTGCGCGCGCCGGTGGACACGCGTGCCCACCCCTTCACCCGTTCGTGTCGTTCCGAGTGCCGGAGGGAGACGCCCGCGCCCTCGGCCCGTACCGGTGGCCTCCCATGACGCCCCGCCAGACCTGACGGACCGCCAAGCGGCCCGCCGCGCCGGCCGGGGGCTGCGCGGAGCTCAGCCCTGAGCGGGCAGGACGGGAGCCCCGCCGCCGGTCCCCGGCTCCAGCGCGTCGAGCGCCCGCCGCAGTCCGGTGAGCTTGCGCTCCAGATGGGCCGCGGTGGCCACCACCGAGGGATCGGCCGCCTCTTCGCCGAGCTGCTTGGTCAGCGCCTCCGCCTGCTCCTCCACCGCGGCGAGCCGCGCGGAGAGCTCGGCCAGCAGGCCGGCCGTCTCCTTGGAGCCGTCCACCGCGCCGTTGGAGCTGCCGCCCTCCAGCTGGAGCCTCAGCAGCGCCGCCTGCTCGCGCAGTTGGCAGTTCTTCGTATACAGCTCGACGAACACCGAGACCTTGGCCCGCAGCACCCACGGGTCGAAGGGCTTGGAGATGTAGTCCACCGCGCCCGCCGCGTACCCGCGGAAGGTGTGGTGCGGTCCGTGGTTGATCGCCGTGAGGAAGATGATCGGGATGTCCCGGGTCCGTTCACGCCGCTTGATGTGCGCGGCCGTCTCGAAGCCGTCCATGCCCGGCATCTGCACGTCGAGCAGGATGACCGCGAAGTCGTCCGTCAGCAGCGCCTTGAGCGCTTCCTCCCCCGACGACGCCCTGACCAGTGTCTGATCGAGCGCGGAGAGGATGGCCTCCAGCGCCAGCAGATTCTCCGGCCGGTCGTCGACCAGGAGGATCTTGGCCTTCTGCACCATGCCCTGTCCTCCTCGCCCCGGCATGGGGCCTCCCCGGCTCCTGGCTCCGGCCTGTTCGCCGGGCCCCGCCCCAGAGGACGGCATCCTTGCGCCGTCCGTCCTTGTGCCGGTCATCGTAGCCCCAGTCCCGAGATCGCCACACCCTGTCACCAAGATGTCACAGCGCACGTAGCGGAAACGTGGTGGAAGGGCAGAAGGTTCCCTCGGGAGTTCCCCTCCGCCCGCCCGGTCACGCCCCGGCCCCGCGCATGTGCCCTTCCATGACCGACAGGAGGTAGTCGGGCTCGACCGGCTTGGTCACGTAGTCCGAGGCACCGGACTCGATCGCCTTCTCCCGGTCCCCCTTCATCGCCTTCGCCGTCAGCGCGATGATCGGCAGCCCCTCGAACTGCGGCATCCGCCGGATCGCCGAGGTCGTCGCGTACCCGTCCATCTCCGGCATCATGATGTCCATCAGCACGAGCGCCACGTCGTCGTGCTGCTCCAGGACCTCGATGCCCTCCCGGCCGTTCTCCGCGTACAGCACCGCCAGCCCGTGCTGTTCCAGCACGCTGGTCAGCGCGAAGACGTTGCGCACGTCGTCGTCCACGATCAGCACCCGCTCGCCGTGGAAGTCGTACGTCCGCGGCGCCTGGGGCAGCGGCTCGTCGACGGCCCACGCGTCCGCGTCCCCCTGCCCGGGCACCTCCGCCCGCAGCGGCGGCTCGGCCATCGCCTTGCGGCGCCGCCGGAACAACGCCGACGACCCCTGCCCGACCGGTTCCCCGGCCCGCGGCAGCGCCGTCGGCCCCACGGGCGCTACGGGGCCCTGCGCCACCGGAGCCGCCGGCAGTTCGGGCCGCGCCTCCTCGGCGGCCGGGCGGCGGTACAGCTCCCCGCGCGCCCCGCCGGGCGCCGGCGGCGCGTACCCCTGCGGGGGCAGCTCGCTCGGATGCAGCGGCAGGTACAGCGTGAAGGTCGACCCGCGGCCGGGCTCGCTCGCCGCGTGGATCTCCCCGCCCAGCAGCCGGGCGATCTCCCGGCTGATCGACAGTCCGAGACCGGTGCCGCCGTACTTGCGGCTGGTGGTCCCGTCGGCCTGCTTGAACGCCTCGAAGATCACCAGCATCTTGCTCGCGGCGATCCCGATCCCGGTGTCGGTCACCGAGAAGGCGATCAGGTCGGCGTCGGCCTCCCTCAGCGAACCGGCCTCCAGGAGCTGTTCGCGGATCGCGATGGGCACATCGGCCCCGGCGGGCCGGATCACCAGCTCCACCGCCCCGGTGTCGGTGAACTTCACCGCGTTCGACAGCAGGTTGCGCAGCACCTGGAGCAGCCGCTGCTCGTCGGTGTGCAGGGTCGCCGGGAGCTCCGGGGAGACCCGCACGGAGAAGTCGAGGCCCTTCTCGGCGGTCAGCGGCCGGAAGGTGGCCTCCACGTAGTCGACGAGCTGGACCAGCGCGATCCGGGTCGGCGAGACGTCCATCTTCCCGGCCTCGACCTTCGACAGGTCGAGGATGTCGTTGATCAGCTGGAGCAGGTCGGAGCCGGCGCCGTGGATGGTCTCGGCGAACTCCACCTGCTTGGGCGAGAGGTTCTCGTCCGCGTTGTCGGCGAGCAGCTTGGCCAGGATCAGCAGGGAGTTGAGCGGGGTCCGCAGCTCGTGGGACATGTTCGCCAGGAACTCGCTCTTGTACCGCATCGAGACCGCGAGCTGCTCGGCACGCTCCTCCAGGACCTGCCGGGCCTCCTCGATCTCGGTGTTCTTCACCTCGATGTCCCGGTTCTGCTGGGCCAGCAGCTCGGCCTTCTCCTCCAGCTCGGCGTTGGCGGCCTGGAGGGCCTTCTGCCGGTTCTCCAGCTCGTCGGAACGCTCCCGCAGCTGCTCGGTCATCTCCTGTGACTGCTTGAGCAGCATCTCCGTCTTGGAGTTGACGGAGATGGTGTTGACGCTCGTACCGATCATCTCGGCGATCTGGCTGAGGAAGTCCTTCTGGATCTGCGTGAAGGGCTGGAAGGAGGCCAGCTCGATGACGCCGAGCACCTTCCCCTCGAAGAGCACCGGCAGCACGATCACGTGTGCCGGCGGGGCTTCGCCGAGCCCGGAGGAGATCTTCAGGTAGCCGGGCGGGGTGTTCTCGATGAGCACCATCCGCTTCTCCTCGGCGACCATCCCGATCAGTCCCTCGCCCGGCCGGAAGGAGATCGGCATCTGCCCGCCGGCGTACGCGTAACTCCCGCGCATCCGCAGCTCGTACGAACCGTCCGCGCCCCCGTCCGTCCCGATCTCGGTGGTACCGCCCGCCGGCAGCGCCAGGAAGAACGCGCCGTGCTGCGCCGAGACCACCGGTGTCAGCTCGCTCATGATCAGCGAGGCCACGTCGTCCAGCTCGCGACGGCCCTGCATCAGGGCGGAGATGCGGGCGAGGTTGCCCTTGAGCCAGTCCTGCTCCTTGTTGGCCAAGGTGGTGTCGCGCAGGTTGGCGATCATGGTGTTGAGGTTGTCCTGGAGGACCTGGATCTCGCCGGCCGCGTCCACGTCGATCTTCAGGTTGAGATCGCCCCGCGTCACCGCGGTGGCGACGGCCGCGATGGCGCGCACCTGACGGGTGAGGTTTCCGGCCATCTCGTTCACGGACTCGGTCAGGTCCCGCCAGGTGCCGTCGACGTCCCGGACCCGGGCCTGGCCGCCGAGGATGCCCTCGGTACCCACCTCGCGGGCCACCCGGGTCACCTGGTCGGCGAAGGAGGAGAGCTGGTCGACCATCGTGTTGATCGTGGTCTTGAGCTCCAGGATCTCCCCGCGGGCGTCGATGTCGATCTTCTTGGTCATGTCGCCCTTGGCGATGGCGGTCGTGACCATGGCGATCTGCCGCACCTGGCCGGTGAGGTTGGAGGCCATGAAGTTCACCGAGTCGGTGAGGTCCTTCCACGTCCCGGAGACCCCGGGCACGTGTGCCTGGCCGCCCAGGCGGCCCTCCGTACCCACCTCACGGGCCACGCGCGTGACCTCGTCGGCGAAGGAGGACAGGGTCTTGACCATGGTGTTCACGGTGTCGGCGAGCTGCGCGACCTCGCCGCGGGCCTCGACGGTGACCTTCTTCGTCAGGTCGCCGTTGGCCACCGCGGTCGAGACCTGGGCGATCCCGCGCACCTGGGCGGTCAGGTTGCCGGCCATGGTGTTGACGTTGTCGCTGAGGTCCTTCCAGATGCCGGTGACCCCGCGCACCCGGGCCTGGCCGCCGAGGATCCCCTCGGTACCCACCTCCCGGGCCACCCGCGTCACCTGCTCGGCGAAGGACGACAGCTGGTCCACCATCGTGTTCACGGTGGTGACCAGTTCGAGGATCTCGCCCTTCGCGTCGACCGTGATCTTCTTGGAGAGGTCGCCCATGGCGACCGCCGTGGTCACCTCGGCGATGTTGCGGACCTGCGACGTCAGGTTGTTCGCCATGAAGTTGACGGACTGGGTGAGGTCCTTCCAGGTCCCGGAGACGCCCTTCACCTCGGCCTGGCCACCCAGGATGCCCTCGGTACCCACCTCCCGGGCCACCCGGGTCACCTGCTCCGCGAAGTTCGACAGCTGGTCGACCATGGTGTTGAGGGTGTTCTTCAGCTCCAGGATCTCGCCCCGGGCGTCGACCTCGATCTTCTGCGACAGGTCACCGCGCGCCACCGCGGTGGCGACCTGCGCGATGTTGCGCACCTGGGACGTCAGGTTCCCGGCCATGCCGTTCACCGAGTCCGTCAGATCGCGCCACACGCCGGCCACACCGGGCACCTGCGCCTGACCGCCGAGCCGGCCCTCCGTACCCACGTCCCGGGCCACCCGGGTCACCTGCTCGGCGAACGCCGAAAGCTGGTCGACCATCGTGTTGATGGTGTTCTTGAGCTCCAGGATCTCGCCGCGCGCGTCCACGTCGATCTTCTGGGAGAGGTCTCCGCGTGCCACGGCGGTGGTCACCTGGGCGATCTGGCGCACCTGGGACGTCAGGTTCCCGGCCATGAAGTTGACGGAGTCGGTGAGCTCCTTCCAGGTGCCGGACACCCCCTCGACCCGCGCCTGGCCGCCGAGCCGGCCCTCCGTGCCCACGTCCCGCGCCATCCGCGTGACCTGGTCGGCGAAGGAGGACAGCTGGTCCACCATCGTGTTCACGGTGTTCTTCAGCTGGAGCATCTCGCCGGAGACGTCGACCGTGACCTTCTGCGACAGGTCGCCGTTGGCGACCGCCGTCGTCACCTGGGCGATGTTGCGCACTTGCCCGGTGAGGTTGCGGAAGGCGGTGTTCACCGAGTCGGTGAGGTCCTTCCAGGTCCCGGCCGCGCCCGGCACCTGCGCCTGCCCGCCCAGTTCACCTTCGACGCCGACCTCACGGGCCACCCGCGTCACTTCGGCACCGAAGGACTGGAGCTGGTCCACCATCGTGTTGACGGTGTTCTTCAACTCCAGCATCTCGCCGGCCACGTTCACGGTGACCTTCTGCGACAGGTCGCCGTTGGCCACCGCCGTCGTCACCTGCGCGATGTCGCGCACCTGCGTGGTGAGGTTGCGGAAGACCGTGTTCACCGAGTCGGTGAGGTCCTTCCACGTCCCGGCCGCGCCCGGCACCTGCGCCTGCCCGCCCAGCAGGCCCTTCGCGCCGACCTCGCTGGCCACGCGCGTGACCTCGTCCGCGAAGGTCCGCAGCGTCTCGGTCATCTGGTTGATCGTTTCGGCCAGCTGCGCGACCTCGCCGCGCGCGCTGACCCGGACCTTCTGCGACAGGTCGCCGTTGGCCACCGCCGTGGTCACCTGCGCGATGCCGCGCACCTGGGCCGTCAGGTTGCCCGCCATCGTGTTGACGGAGTCGGTCAGGTCCTTCCACACGCCCGCGACCCCGGGCACCTTCGCCTGGCCGCCGAGCTCACCCTCCGTACCCACCTCGCGGGCCACGCGGGTCACCTCGGAGGAGAACGAGGAGAGCTGGTCCACCATCGTGTTCACGGTGTTCTTCAGCTGCAGCATCTCGCCGGCCACGTGCACCGTGACCTTGCGCGACAGATCGCCCTTGGCGACCGCCGTCGTGACGAGAGCAATGTCACGCACCTGGGCGGTGAGCCGGTACGCCATCGTGTTGACGGAGTCGGTCAGATCCTTCCAGGATCCGGACATTCCGCGCACTTGCGCCTGGCCACCGAGCTTGCCCTCGGTACCCACCTCCAGCGCGACCCGCGTCACCTCGTCGGTGAACGCGGACAGCTGGTCGACCAGGTTGTTGACCGTCCGCCCGACTTTGAGGAACTCCCCGCGCAGCGGGTGCCCGGCACCCTCCGCGGCCTGGGTCCGCAGGTCCATGCGCTGGTCGAGGTCACCCTCGGCGACCGCCGACAGCACCCGGCCCACCTCGGACACCGGGCGGGCCAGGTCGTCCACGAGCTGGTTCGAGGCGTCGATCGCGGCCGCCCAGGAGCCCTCGCAGGCACCCGTTTCCAGCCGTTCGCTGAGCTTGCCCTCGCGGCCCACCATCCGCCGCACCCGGGACAGTTCCCCGGTCAGGTGGAGATTGCGGTCGGCCACTTCGTTGTAGACGGCGGCGATCTCCGCCATCACTCCGTCGCCGGACACCGTCAGCCGCTTGCGGAAGTTACCGTCCCGCATCGAGACCAGCGCCGTGAGCAGCCTGTTCAGGGCCGCGGTATCGACTTCCGTCGTCACGCCCCGCCGGGAGCGTCCTCCCTTCGGGCGCGTTCCCGTACGCCGCACCGCCGCGCCAGCCTCCACCGTGTCCCTCCCGAAAGGGTCGACCACTGTTCCACCGGGCATCTTGTTCATCAGACTGTGCCCATCGACGCTGTGTCCATTAACTACGGACTCCAAGCCTGCCCAGTGTTTCACCCCGGCCGAACCCGGCCATAACACTCCGGCACCATCGCACACCGGCCACACCCTGTGGGTGGATTCCCCGACGACGGCACCATGGCGACCGTGAAGGTAAGTAACCTGGCATCCGTTGTCCACCGCGTCGAAGGAGACTTGTGATCACGGCACGGGCGGCTGCCAGTTTCGATCCACAAGGGCGCTCGGTCGCCGCTGCCCGCGCATTCGTCCGCGACACCCTCCAGGGATGGGGTTTCGCGGACATCATCGACGACGCGGTGGTCCTCACCAGCGAACTCGTCACCAATGCCGTGGTCCACGCCGGCACCCGCGCCGAAGTCCTGTGCCTGCGCACGGAGGACGGCGTACGGGTCGAGGTCGCCGACCGCTACCCGGAGCGCGAGCTCCCGCTCCAGCACCCCGGCGAGCGCCCCTACGCGGACCCCGACCGCGAGAACGGCCGCGGGCTCATGCTCTGCGCCGCCCTCGCCACCCGCTGGGGCGTCGAGTACACGGCCACGCACAAGCACGTGTGGTTCCGGCTCGACCTGCCGGACCGTCCGGTCGGTACCCGCTCCGCGGGACCCGTCGTCCCCGACCAGCTCCTCCCCCTGGCCGACAGCCGGGTCCGCGTCGCCGTCCTCCAGATCGACTCCGCCGGCACCGTCTCCGCCTGGAACGAGGACGCCGAGATCATCTTCGGCCACCTCGCCTCGAAGGCGGTCGGCCGCCCGCTCGCCGAACTCGCCGCCTGGCCGCAGACCCCCGGCACCGGCACCGGCATCGCCGAGGCCCTGCGCCTGTCCCGCTGGGAGGGCAGCTACGGCATCCGCGGCGCCGACGGCCGCGTCATCCCGATCTACGCCTCCCACCTGCGGGTCCGCGATGCCCACGGCGAGCCCTCCATCGTCTGCCTGCTCGTGCACGACGACGAGCGCGCCCTGCTGCAGAGCCCCGCGCGGGTCCCCATGGACGGCGGCCACCTGACCGAGGCCCGCCCCACGGACCCCTTCGAGATCTTCATCGGCTCCCCCGCCCCCGACGACCTCGACGGCCTCCTCCAGCGCACCGTGGAACGCGCCCGCGACCTCCTCGACGCCGACGCCGCCTTCCTCCTCCTCGCCACCGATGACGAGACCGAGCTCGAGGTCCGCTCCACCACCGGCCTGCCCTCCACCCGCCAGCGCTTCGCCCGCGTCCCCGTCGAAGCCGGCACCAACCGGTACGGCAGCGCCCGCATGCCCGCCGTGCACGAGGACCTCGTCGTCGTCCCCGGAGCGGTACCCCTGCTGGAAGCCACCGGCATGCGCTCCGCCATCACCGTCCCCCTCAAGGTCGAGGGCCGCCTCACCGGCTCCCTGGGTGTGGCCGCCGAGATCCCCGGCCGCTACTCCAACGACGACGCCCTGCGCCTGCAGTTCGCCGCGGACCGCATCGCCCTCGCCGTGGAATCGGCCCGCCTCGGCGAGCTCGAACGACTGCGCCGCGGCTCCCTCTCCTTCCTCGTCGAGGCCTCCGACCTCCTCGCCGGCACCCTCGACCGGGACCAGACCCTGGCCCTCATGGCCCAGATGACCGTCCCCACCCTCGCCACCTGGTGCGCCGTCTACACCATCGCCGACCCGACCTCCGACCCGTTCCTCTCGTACGTCCTGCACGAGGACGAGGAACGCATCGACGGCCTCAAGGCGCTGCTCTCCCAGGTCTGCCCGCCCGAGCCGGTCCGCGAGGCCGGCGCCCGCCCCTGGCCGGAGACCACCATCGCGGTCGGCGGCGAGACCGTGGTCCTCCCGCTCCTGGCCCGCAACCGCGTCATCGGCATGCTGACCCTCGGCAAGCCCTCCGAGGAGCACTTCCGGCAGGAGATCCTCGAACTCGCCGAGGACCTCTCCCGCCGGGCCGCCCTCGCCCTGGACAACGCGCGCCTGTACTCCGAGCGCACCGCCATCAGCCGCTCCCTCCAGCGCAGCCTGCTGCCGCCCGGCTCCCCCACCATCCCCGGCATCGAGGTCGAGGTCATCTACCGCGCCGCCGGCGAGGGCAACGAGGTGGGCGGCGACTTCTACGACGTCTTCCCGATCCGCCCCGGCGTCTACGGGTTCGCCATCGGCGACGTCTGCGGTACGGGCCCGGAGGCCGCCGCCGTCACCGGCCTCGCCCGCCACGCCCTGCGCCTCCTGGCCCGCGAGGGCCTCGGCGGCCCGGCCGTACTGGAACGCCTCAACGCGGCGATCCTCGACGAGGGCGACCGCAGCCGCTTCCTCACCCTCCTCTACGGCGAGCTGCACCCCCAGCCGGACGGCGGCGCCCACATGAAGGTCGTCTGCGCGGGCCACCCCCTGCCACTGCGCCTGCGCCCGAACGGCGAGGTGACCCCCGCCGCCGACCCGCAGCCCCTGCTCGGCGTCATCGATGACCTGGACCTCTACGAGCAGACCCTCACCCTGGACCCGGGCGACGTCCTCCTCTGCGTCACCGACGGCGTCACCGAACGCCGCGAGGGCACCCGCATGCTCGGCGACGACGGCCTCACCGAGGTCCTCACCACCTGTACGGGCCTCACCGCCGGCGCCGTCGCCTCCCGCGTCCTGCGCGCGGTGGAACGCTTCGCCGCCGAGCCCGCCTCCGACGACATGGCCATCCTCGCCTTCCGCATCCCCCAGCAGCGCGACGGCGACTGAGCACCGCCGCGCCACGCCGCCTACCGGCGGGGTCTCGCCACCAGGATCATGAAGGACGGGGCTGCCATCTCCCCCGTCCAGGGCGTACTGCCCGTGTCGACGACCACGACCTCGTCGCGGCCGGTGATGAAGCGGGTGGGGCACGGAGACGGGGAGGCTCGGTCGGCAGCCAAGGACGCCTTGAAGGTGCGGGCGAGGTGTCGGATCCGTTCGGTACTCATGAGCGTTCCTCCCGCGGGTCGAGGGGCCGGGAACTCCTGCTGATCCCATTGCGCCCCGCACCCCGCCCCTGGTCACGGCCCGAGGATTCGGGGCTTGACGAGGAGGCCCGGAACCCCCTGGACACGAAGAGGCCCCCGCTCAGAGGCGGAGGCCCTTCGTCGTCGTCCCTCAGACGGCGCCCCTCAGACGGCGTCCCTGCGCGTCAGCCCGGTCCCGAGCACGTTCCGGACGTACAGCTCGACGAACTCGGGCAGCCACGGATCCCTGGCCATCCGGTCGAAGACCTGCACCATCCGCTCGTCCGGCTCATCGGTCAGCAGGACGATCCGCCAGGTGTTGACCGGCTGCTCATCCGTCCCCGCGACCCCGTGCTGTACGTGGAACAGCGGCTGGCGGTCGTCCGCGTGCAGGGGGCGGCCCTGCAGGTCGGAGAAGGTCTCCCGGCCGAGGAAGGTCACCACCTGCCGGTCGTGGTTCAGGTGCGTCTCTTCGAGCACGAGCCCGTACTCACCCGGCTGGAGCCACAGCCTCTGCCGCGACTGCCTGACGAACTCGTTCCCCAGCTCCGCGCCCTCCCGGCCCGGCACCCAGGCGGAGGCGGATCCCTCCTGGACGACGTTCGGAATGAAGGCACCCGGATTGCCGGCCTTGCGGACCTCCATGTCCCAGAGCCCGGCCCGGTCCAGGGCCACGGGCGCCCCGGTGACGTACCGCTCGTCCAGGATCCGGTTCACGTCCACGTCCGGCAGAACCGCCCGGGTATACCTCTCGTCGGCCCAGGCCTGTTCGAACTCGGCCTCGGCCGGAGTCTGATCCGACATCACGCGTCCTCCCCATCCAGCACATTCTCAAGATCAACAGGAAGGATACGTGGGAAAACGCAAAAAGGCCCCCGCCAATGGCGGGGGCCTTCTCGTTTTGGAGCCCTTTAACGGAATCGAACCGTTGACCTTCTCCTTACCATGGAGACGCTCTACCGACTGAGCTAAAAGGGCGGGTTGTTCGGCGGCGTCCTACTCTCCCACAGGGTCCCCCCTGCAGTACCATCGGCGCTGAAAGGCTTAGCTTCCGGGTTCGGAATGTAAACCGGGCG
>NZ_JBEXPT010000038.1:0-50672 GCF_040612195.1 Streptomyces sp. NPDC006450
GAGCCCCCCGGGCCCTCGCCCCCCGCCCGCCCCGGGGGTGCGACCGGGCCGGCCGGAGCGGCGGGGCCCGCAGGCGCGTCCGGGCCCTTGTGCGCGGCCGGACCCGCCGCCCGGCCCGGACCCGCAGGCTCCGCCGGACTGGCAGGCCCCACCGGCCCCACCGGCCCCGTCAGTTCCGGGTCCTGGCGCAGGATCGCCTCGTACAGGGCCGAGAGCTCCGGACCGGGGTCGATGCCGAGTTCCTCGGCGAAGAGCCCGCGCAGGTGCGCGTAGACGGCGAGTGCCTCGCCCTGCCGCCCCGCGCGGTACAGCGCCCGCATCTGGCTGCCGCGCAGCCGCTGGCGCAGCGGGTGGGCCGCGGCGGGGCCGGCCAACTCGTCTGCGAGCGTCCGGTGTTCGCCGAGTGCGAGGCGGGCCTCGGCCAGGTCCTCGTACGCGGTGATCCGCTGCTCCTCCAGCCGGGCGATCGCCGTCTGCGTGAAGTCGGCGTCCCGGAAGTCGGCGTAGGCCTCTCCCTGCCAGAGCCCGAGCGCCCGCGCCAGCAGCTCCGCCCTGGCCCGCGGCTCCGCCTCCTTGCGCGCGGCCGCCGCCAGCTGCGCGAAGAGGTCCGCGTCCACGGCCCGCGCCGGAGCGCGCAGGGCGTAGCCCGCCGGACCGTACGCGACCAGGGCGCGTGCTCCGTCCTCGGCCCGGGCGAGGGTCCGGCGGAGCTGGGAGACCTTGGTCTGCAGGGTGTTCCCCGGATTGCCGGGGGCGGCGTCGCCCGCCTCGCCCCACAGGTCGTCGATCAGCCGGTCCACCGGCACGGGCCGGCCGTCGCGCACGAGGAGGGCCGCGAGCAGGGCCCGCACCTTCGCCTCGGGAACGGGCACGGGAGTCCCGTCATCCGTGCGGACGGTCAGGGGCCCCAGCACCTCGAAACGCATGTCGCAACGTTACTTCTCGCCCGTCAGACCGCGTGCGTACGGCCGTGCGTGCTCCCGTGCGTGACGCGTGCGCGGCCCGTGCGCGGTCCCGGACATGGTGTTCCCGTGACCGCGACCGAGCGGTCACGGGAACAGGCAGCACGCCGGAAGGAAGAGTCGGATGACCACGACCACGAGCACCCTCTCCCGAGAGGTCCGCCTCGCCGCCCGCCCCGTCGGCGCACCGGGCCCGCACCACTTCGACCTGGTCGCCACCGAGGTGCCGGAGCCCGCCGACGGCCAGATCCTCGTCCGCAACACCTGGATGTCCGTGGACCCGTACATGCGGGGCCGGATGGACGACGCCCCCTCCTACATCCCGCCCTTCGCCCTCGGCGCGGCCCTCGAAGGCAGCGCGATCGGCGAGGTCGTCGCCTCCCGCTCCGCGTCGGTGCCGGTCGGGGCGACGGTGACGCACTTCCTCGGCTGGCGTGAGTACGCCGTCCTCGACGCGGCCGCCGCCACCGTCGTGGATCCCGCGGTCGCCTCGCCGTCCGCGTACCTCGGCCCGCTCGGCACCACGGGCCTGACGGCGTACGCGGCGCTGACCCGCACCGCCCCGGTCGAGGAAGGCGACGTCGTCTTCGTCTCCGCCGCGGCCGGCGCGGTCGGAAGCGTCGCCGGGCAGCTGGCGCGGCGCCTGGGCGCCTCCCGGGTGATCGGCTCGGCGGGCGGCCCGCTGAAGACGAGGAAGCTGCTGGACCGCTTCGGCTACGACGCGGCCGTGGACTACCGCCAGGGCGACCTGGCCGGCCAGCTCGCCGAGGCGGCCCCCGAGGGCATCGACGTCTACCTCGACGCGGTCGGCGGCGACCACCTCCAGGCGGCCATCGGCGCGATGCGCCAGGGCGGACGGATCGCCCTGGTCGGCGCGATCAGCGGCTACGACGCCACCGCTCCGGCGGTGGGACCGGACAACCTCTTCCAGGCCGCGGCCCGCGAGGTGACCCTGCGCGGGATGCTCGTCTCCAGCCACTTCGACCTGTTCCCGGAGTGGATCGACCGGGCTGCCGGATGGCTGGCGGACGGCAGCCTGCGTACGGAGGAGACCGTCGTCGAGGGCATCGAGCACGCCCCGGAGGCCTTCCTCGGCATGATGCGCGGCGCGAACACCGGCAAGATGCTGGTCCGCCTCTCCCCGGAAGCCGCCACAGCGGCGCCCACCGCCTCCGCGCCCACCGCCTCCGCGCCCACCGCCACCGCGTCCACCGCCACCGATGCCCGATGAGCGCCGCCCTGGTCGTCCTGGCCCACCCCCGCGGCGATTCCCTGACCGCCCAGCTGGCCCGCCGCGCCGCGGCCCGGCTGGAGGCCGACGGCCACACGGTCGACGTACTCGATCTGCACGCCGAGGGCTTCGACCCGCGGATGGGACCCGAGGACGAGCCGGACTGGTCGGACCCCGACAAGGAGTACTCCGCCGAGACCCGGGCCCACATGAACCGGATCGCCGCCGCAGAGATCCTCGTGGTGGTCTTCCCGCTCTGGTGGTTCGGCCTGCCGGCGATCCTGAAGGGCTGGATCGACCGGGTCTGGAACAACGGCTTCGCCTACGGCCGCCGCCGCCCGCTCCTGAAGGGCAAGCGGATGGTGTGGATCCCGCTGGTGAGCTACCCCGAGGCGAAGTTCGAGGAGCTGGGCTGGGACGAGCCGGTGGACCGCCTGCTGCGCGTCGGGATCTCCGAGTACTGCGGCATCGAGGGGGCCACCGTCCACTTCGTCTACGACTCCCTGAGCGCGGGCGGGTCGGCCCTCGCCGAGGCCGACACCGCCCTGGCCCGGACGGTCAGCCCTTGCTGACCGCCAGCAGGATCTCCGGGAGCTTGCGCGCGACCGCCGGGGCGGCGAGGCGCAGGCCGGCCCACGTGGCCAGCGTGCCCCAGGCCACGCCCAGGGGGAGCAGGATCCAGGCCATGGTCTTCTGGTCCGTGGCGCTGAAGTAGACGGCCAGGGCGATCATCGGGGAGCTGATCAGCGCCGAGGCGAGCATGCCGGCGAAGAGGCTCCCCCACGCCAGGGCTCCCTGGCCCGGGGCGACGTTCTTGAAGGCGCCGTCGGTCGGGATCGAGTACGCGAAGAAGGCGGACGACAGGGCTCCCGTGCACAGCATCGAACCGAGCAGGGCCAGGCCCAGGCCCACGGCGCCGGGGAGACCGGCCCAGTCGCCGAGCAGGCCGGCCGTGACCGCCGCGACCACCACCGTGAAGGGCACGGTGACCAGCGCGAGGGCCAGGGAGCGGGCGCGCAGTTCCACGTACGCGTCCCGGGTGCTCGAAATGGTCTGCGCGACCATCCAGAACGCCGAGGTGTCCTGCCCGAACTGGTTGTACATCTGGAGGCCGATCATGCCCGAGGCGAAGCAGGCCAGGTACACCGAGCCGCTGCCCTGGACGGCGTTGACGACCGGGATGATCAGACCGATCGCCAGGGCCGACACGAACGCCGACTTGGTCTTCGGGTCACGCACGCTGTAGCGCAGCGCGCGCTGGACGGCCGCGCCCGTACGGTCGTCCGGCAGGAACGACCAGCCGCCCCGGGCCGCGCCGCTCACCGGCTTCTTCTTCTCCTTGGCCGCCGCGATCGTCGAACCGTCCGGGGTGACCATCAGCTTGGTCAGACTGCGCTCCCAGAACCAGAGCAGCAGGCCGAGGGCCGCGACCGTGATGAGGAGCTGGGCAGCCGCGATCCCGTACGAGCCCTCGCTCGCGGAGTCCACCATCCCGAGGGCCGTCGCGGGCGGCAGCCAGCGCACGACCGCCCCGGCCGGCTCCAGCCGCTCCAGGCCGCCGGTCTCGAACAGCCGCTGGGCGGCGAAGTTCGCCGCCTGCGCGCCGATCGCGATCAGCAGGCCGCTGAGCAGCGCGAGGTCGCGCCCCTTGCGGCTGGTCAGCAGCCGGACGTTGGCCGTGGCCACCGCCCGGGCCAGCGCGACGCAGCCGACCAGCAGCAGCGGCACGGCCAGGACGGCGGCCACCACGCCCGCCGCGCCCCGGGCGACGGCGATGACCGAGCCGACGGCCAGGCACAGCGTGAACAGCGGCCCGATGCCGACGAGCGAGGAGGCCAGCAGGGCCCGTACGAGCGGACGCGGACGCAGCGGCAGCATGACCAGCCGGGTCGGGTCGAGCGTTTCGTCGCCGGTGGGGAAGAACAGCGGGACGAACGTCCAGCAGAGGGCCATGACCGCCGCCAGCAGGACGACGACCGCACCGGCGTGCGCATTGCCGCGCAGCACGCTGAGGCCGAGCGTGGCGAAGAAGGCGATGAGAAGGGCGAAGGCGAGCGCGCCGAAGTAGGCGGCCTTGCGCTTCGAGGAGCCCTTGAGCCCGTTGCGCAGGAGGGACAGCTTGAGGCGGACGAAGATCGGGGTGACGCTGACGGACGCGGCCGCGGCAGCGGAGGCGGCAGACCCGGATGCGGTCGCCGGAGCCCGCGTGGGCGTCGGCGTGGGCGTGGGCGTGCTCATCGGACGCCCGCCCCGTTACTCCCGCCGTTGGACGCGGCCCCGCCGCCGAGCCAGTCCAGGGACTCGCCCGTGGCCCGGCCCTGCGCCCCGACCAGCTCCAGGAACGCGGCCTGCAGCGAGGGCGCGTCGCCCCGTACGTCGGCCAGCGGGCCCGCGGCCCGGATCCGGCCGGCGGCCATGACGGCCACCCAGTCGCACAGCGACTCGACGAGCTCCATGACGTGGGAGGAGAAGACGACCGTGGCACCGGAGGAGGTGTAGCGTTCCAGCACTCCGCGGATGGTCTGTGCGGACACCGGGTCCACGCCCTCGAACGGCTCGTCCAGGAACAGCACTTCGGGGTTGTGGAGCAGGGCGGCCGCCAGGCCGATCTTCTTCCGCATGCCCGTCGAGTAGTCGACGATCAGCTTGTTCTGGGAACCGGCCAGGTCCAGGATCTCCAGCAGCTGGGTGGCCCGGCTGTCCGTCTCCCGGCCCGGCAGCCCGCGCAACCGTCCCATGTAGCCGAGCAGTTCCCGGCCGGAGAGCCGCTCGAAGAGCCGCAGCCCCTCAGGGAGCACGCCGATCCGGGACTTCACCTCCACCGGGTCCGCCCACACGTCGTGGCCGGCGACGATCACCCGGCCCATGTCCGGGCGCAGCAGTCCGGTGACCATCGACAGCGTGGTCGTCTTGCCCGCGCCGTTCGGTCCGACCAGGCCGACGAACTGCCCGGCCGGCAGCTCCAGATCGATCCCGGAGACGGCCACCTGCTCGCCGAACCGCTTCCACAAACCCTCGACCCGCACGGCGGGCGCGGCGGCCTGCGCGGATCGCGCACCGCCACCCGTTCCGTCCGCCCCGCCCGTCGCAACGCCCTGGTCCGGCATGCGCCTGCCTCTCGTTCTGTTCCCCGTGTCCTGCTTTTCTCACCATAGGAGGAGGGGGAGAGGCGGAGCAGTTACTTATGTCATGAGTTTCCCAGGTGAAATCTCCGCTGGTCAGGGCCAGTCGGAGGGGATCAGGGCGGGCGGGAGGGAGGTGATCGGGGCGGCCGGAGGGGATCGGGGCGGACCGGAGGGGATCGGGGCGGATCGGAGCGGACCGGAGCGGGATCAGCTCCGGCCCGGCAGGGTCACGAGGTGCGCCGGGCCCGATCCGCCGCCGCCTCGCGTCCGCACGCGTAGGCCAGGGCGTCGATCAGCTCCTCCACGTCCGGCAGCCACCGGTTCGCGGCCGTGGGCGGCTGGGCCCACTGCACCGAACCGCGTCCGCCGATCCGGGTCGGGGGCGCGGCCACGTACTCGCCCTCGCCGCGCGCGGCCAGGTCGAGTTGGGCCGGCTGCCAGCCGATCTTGCGCAGCAGGTCGGGCACCTTCGCCCCGGCGCCGGGCAGGACGAAGAACAGCATCCGCCCCGCCGGGTTGGCGATCACCGGGCCGAGGGCGCGCTGCATGCGCTGGAGCCGGGCCAGCGCCAGGAAACCGGCGGCGTCCGGGACGTCGAGGGCGTCGAAGGTCCGGCCGGTGGGCAGCAGGATGGCGGCCTTCGGGTTCTTGCCCCAGAGCCGCCTGACCTGGACGGCGCTGCCCGACGCCTGCGAGGCCCAGTCCTTCCCGGCCGCGTGCGCGCCGGGCGCCGGGCACTCCGCGGCCCCGCACGAGCACTGCTCCCGCCCGTCGCCGGACTCCAGCCAGGTGCCGGCGAAGACATCCCAGTGCCGTTCTTCCGTGTACCGCACGGCATGGTCCAGCAGCGGCTCACTGCGCTGCAGGGGGATGGGCGCGGTCTCCGTGACTCCGATGGTCTCTTCCACGTGCAACACAACTCTTGCGGTCACCGGGGGTTACGGGCGTAAACCGGCCGGGCTGCGGAGCATCGATCCTGCATGCGGGGCGCATCGGTGCATCGCGGGGGGCGCGTAGGAGGCCGGGGCGCCGGAGGTGGGTAGCGATGGCACGCAATGGGGAAGATTCCCCGCACATCAGGCGGGAAGTGATCATTCGAACGATCACCCGCGGCCACTGGGGGTTTTCATGGCAGCCAGGCCTCTCGTCGCCCGCCAGCCGAACGAACGGCTGCAGGCGCTCATCCAGGAAGCCGGGTGCTCCAATGCCGGGCTCGCCCGGCGCGTCAACATGTGCGGGGCCGAGCACGGCCTCGACCTCCGCTACGACAAGACCTCCGTGGCCCGTTGGCTGCGCGGCCAGCAGCCGCGCGGCCGGGCCCCCGGGATCATCGCCGAGGCACTGGGCCGCAAGCTCGGCCGGACCGTCACCATCGACGAGATCGGCATGGCCAATGGCAAGAACCTCGCCTCCGGTGTCGGCCTGCAGTTCTCCCCGACCGTCATCGGGGCGATCGAGCAGGTCAGCGAGTTGTGGCGGAGCGATGTGGGCCGGCGTGACTTCCTGTCGGGGTCGAGCGTGGCCTCCTCGGCGCTCGTCGAGCCGAGCCGTGACTGGCTGATCACCGGGGCCGACGCGCAGGTCGCGCGCAGCGGCGGCTCACGGGTCGGGATGTCGGACGTGGAGGCGGTACGGGCCACCACGCAGGCGCTGAAGGACCTCGACCACCGCTTCGGCAGCGGCCACGTGCGGCCGGTGGTCGTGCACTACCTCAACTCGGTGGTCTCCGGCCTGATCGGCGGCTCGTACCGGGAGCCGGTCGGCCGGGCCCTGTTCGCGGCGGTCGCCCGCCTCACGGAGCTGGCGGGCTACATGGCGGTGGACACCGGCCAGCCGGGCCTCGCCCAGCGCTACTACATCCAGGCCCTACGGCTCGCGCAGGCGGCGGGCGACCGGGCGTACGGGGGCTACGTCCTGGCGGCGTCGATGAGCCACCTGGCGGCGGAGCTGGGCAACCCGAGGGAGATCGCGCAGCTGGCGAGAGCGGCACAGGAGGGCACGCGGGGCCAGGTCACCCCCCGGGTGGAGGCGATGTTCTACGCGGCGGAGGCGCGCGGGCACGCGCTCCTCGGCGACGCGCGGTCGACGGCGGTGCTGTCCTCGCGGGCGGTCACCGCGCTGGAGCGGGCGGAGCCGGAGTCGGGGGACGATCCGGAGTGGATCCGGCACTTCGACGGGGCGTACCTCGCGGACGAACTGGCGCACTGCCACCGGGACCTGGGCCAGGCCGACGCGGCGGCCAAACGCGCGGAGGAGTCCCTGCGGGACCTCCCGGCGGCCAAGGCGCGGCGCCGGGCGATCGGACTGCTCCTGCTGGCGGCGGCGCGGGTGCAGCAGCGCGAGGTGGAAGCCGCCTGCCAGACGGCGACGCAGGCGGCGGAGGTCCTGTCGGGCATCCGCTCCCACCGCGGGGCGGTGTACCTGGAGGACTTCCGCACCCGCCTGGACCCGTACCGGGAGGAGCCGGCGGCCCGGGAGTTCACGGCCCGCCTGGAGCCGGTCGGCTGACCCCGCTGCCCGGAGGTTCCGGGTGACGGGGCCGCCGGTTCAGCCGGTTCAGCCGGTGACTTCGATGCGGCCTTCCATGCCGGTCGAGGTGAGGTGGGCGGCATCGGCGTCGACGAAGCGGATGCGCCAGTAGCCGCTGGTCTGCGCGGTGAACTTCTTGCCGACGCCTCCGGTGTCCCGGGTGACGGCGGTGCCCATCTCCTTCCACACGGTGGAACCGTCGGGCCGGAAGGAGAAGCGGACCTTCTGGCCGGGGTAGGCCACGAAGCCCCTGTCGGGGGTGTAGGTCTTCAGGGTTCCGACGACGAACAGCTGCTGGCCCGTGGCCACGGGGCGCGGTCCGAACCGCTCGTCGGTGACCTGGGTCTGGGCGCGCGTGTTGTGGATCGCCTTGGTGCCCGTGCTGGGGCCGATGTTGGTGGTGCCCGGGGTGTGTACCCGCCACGCCTTGGCCGTCGACTTGGTCGGCGTGCCGACCGTCACGGTGAACGTCTTGTTGTAGGGCACCACGAAGGACTGACGGGTGCTCCAGGTGCCGAACACCGTCAGGTACTGGATCTCGATCGGTGCCTGCTGGGTGGTGTATCCGTCGACCACGACCTTGCCGCTGATGGTCAGCTTGCCGTACTTGTCGCCGGCGACCAGCTTCTCCTCCACGACCTTGGTCGTGTGCGTCACCTTCCCGACGGTCGCCGTACGCGTGCCGTCGCCCAGCAGCCAGCTGTCCCTGACGGACACGTTCCAGGAACCGGTCCGCAAGACCCGGGGCGAGAGGATGTAGCTGCCGTCGGCACCCGCGAAGGCGTACGCGGTCTCGGCTCCCGCCGCGGGCTGCTCCGAGGCGGCGACGCCCCGCCCGGCCGCGGGCTTGAGCGTGCCGTCGTCCGCCCGGCGGGTGAGCGTGCCGCGCACGGGTACCCCGGTCCCGTACCGGGCGGTGAGGGGCGCCGTCGAGGACAGCGTCAGGGTGGATTTCTGGGCGCGGATCCGGGCCGGGTGCTTCACGGACACCTCGGTCTCCCCGCGTGCCAGGTAGACCCACTGGGCCAGCTCGTTCTCGTTGCCCACGGCGGCCACGGAGGTGGCGAACTTCCCCTGGGCGTCGGACACCACATCGGCCTGACCGTCACCGAGGCGGGTACGGACCCGCGCACCCGCCAGCGGTGACCGCTCCCCGGTGCGCGGGTGGACCGCGGTGACCGAGCCGGTGACCTGGGTGTCGAGGTCGTCCAGCGAGAACTCCTGCTGGCTGGTCCGTGCCTCGAACCTGGCGTCGAGCGCGTGGGTGAACCGTCCCGCATTGCGGCGGCTCAGCTCCTTGCCGTCCCGGTCCTCGGCGTACACGTCCAGTTCGTAGTCCGTCATGGTGTCGAGGACGAGCGGCTGGTCGTCACCCTGGAACCACGAGCGGTCCGGCTCGAGCGAGTCGCCGGATTCCTCGGAGTACTTCGTGAGGCGGTCCACCACGGCGACGACCTTGTCGGTCCCCGCCCGGCGCACCTCGACCCGGACGGGGTGCGTCTCCCATCGGTCGCCGACGGAGACGATGAACTCGTTCTCGGCGTTCGGATAGGCGGTGGCATCCGCCACCGGGTTCTCCTCGGCCTTCGTCCCGGGGACCGCCGTCCGCGACGCCCGCGCCTCGGCCGGCAGGGCCGACAGGGAGGAGGCCCCCGGGCTGCCGGCGCCGGCCGCGTGGGCGACAGGGGCCACCAGCGCGCCCGCGGCCGCGAGTACGACCGCCGTACCGACGGCCGTCATGGTCCTCTTGAAACTGTTCACCGGAATCCCCCGCGCGTCACGTGTGATCGACTGCACGGGTTGGACGACCGACCGGCCCCGGGGGTTGTACGGACCCGGCACCCTTACCCGGTACCGGACGCCGGGGGCCCGGCCAGGCCCGTGGGGATGAGGCCGACACTGGCAAACTCGACGGGGACCGGTAGCGTGAGCCGACGGTTCCGTAGACGCGGACAGGTCGGAGAGGGAGTCCCGGTGACCGAGAGCGGACAGGGCGGCAGCCCGCAGGGAGGCGCGCCGTGGGGCCCGCCCGTGCCCGCACAGCCGCCGACGGAGCCGCCCGTGCAGCCCGGCGGGGATCCGGACCACCTGCACGGCGGCCCCTCCTACGGCTACCCCGCACCCGGCGGCCCCGCCTACGGCTACCCGCAGGGCCACGTGGTCGGCCCCGGCTACGAGGGCTCCGGCGACCCGTCCGGCTACGGCTACCCGCCGCTGCCGCAGGCACCCGCCCCCTACGTCGCGCCGGTGCCCGCCCCCGCGCACGAGGAGGCGGCGACGCAGTACATCGCGCCGATCCCGGCGGCCCCCTCGTACGACGAGGCGGCCACCCAGTACATACCGCCGGTCCCCGCCGCGCCCTCGTACGACGAGGCCGCCACCCAGTACATCGCGCCGGTCCCGGCCGCGCCCTCGTACGACGAGGCCGCGACGCAGTACATCGCGCCGGTTCCGGCCGAGCCCGCCGATCCGGCCGCAGGGTTCGACGGGATGTTCCGGGGGGACACGCAGCTCCTGCCCCCCATCGAGGAACCGGTGCTCCACCAGCAGCCGCGCCGCCCCCATCCGCAGCAGCAGCACCCGCAACAACAGCACCAGTCCTACGCGCAGCAGCCGCAGCACCAGCAGTACGCGCCGCCGCCGCAGTATCAGCAGCAGCCGCCGCACTACCAGGAGCAGCCGCTCGCCCCCGCCCCCCGCAGGGTGTCGCCCGCGATCATCGCCGCCGTCGTCATCGGCCTGGCCGTCGTCGGGCTCGGGGTCGGTGCGCTGCTCGGTGACGGCAAGGCGCAGAACAACGACCCGGCCGCCGTGGCGGCCACCCCCACGCCCGGCAGCTCCGCCGCGGACAAGGGCGAGGCTCCCCTGGATCCCGCGCAGCCGCAGGCCGTCCAGCTCGACAAGCTCCTCGCGGACAGCAACGACAGCCGGGCCGCGGTGATCAAGGCCGTCGAGGACATCAAGGGCTGCAGCAACCTGGACCAGGCGGCCACCGACCTGCGCGACGCGGCCCGGCAGCGCGAGGGGCTGGTGACCCGGCTCCAGGAGCTCAAGGTGGACCAGCTCCCGAACGACGCGAAGCTGACGGCGGCCCTCACCAAGGCGTGGAAGTCCTCCGCCGAGGCCGACAACAGCTACGCGGCCTGGGCGGACGACGTCAAGTCCGACGGCGAAAAGTGCAAGAACGGCAAGGCCAGGACGACCCGCAACGCCTCGGAGGGCAACAAGGCGAGCGGCGAAGCCACCAGGGCGAAGGAGACCGCGGCGGGCCTGTGGAACTCCATCGCCGCCAAGTACGACCTCACCAAGCGTGACAAGAGCCAGCTCTGACACGCGTCCGACGCGGGCCTGACCGGCAAGATCCGAAAGAGTCGGCCTAGCTCGAACGGGGGGCCTGCTCCAGGGTCTTGGTCATGTCCAGGGACTGCTCGCCGCCCGGCTGGGCCACCAGGCGGCCCTGCTGGACGACCTGGAAGGTGACCCGGCCGTTGACCATGCGGGGGAAGCCGGCGACGGCGCGCATGTCCTGGTAGCGCCAGCTGAGATCGGGGGTCAGGCCGCCGGTCTTGACGGGGTCGGACTGGTTGAGCTTGCGCGTGAGGGTGCGCCCGGTGAGGGTCTCGTCCTCCTTGAACCGCTTCACCATCTCGCTGAACACCGTGTACGCGATCCAGGTGGTCTGGGCGCCGCTGTCGTCGGGCTCCACGGCGTTGTCGCCGAAGGCGTGGTCGGAGATGACGTTGCGCATCTGCGTCCACAGGGGATCGGTGGCGACCGGGTACCAGCTCGTGACGTACGCGCCCTCGAAGGGGCTCTCCTTGCCGCCGGTGCGGTCGACCAGGGCCTGGCTGACCGAGCCCAGCACCGAGGAGACCTGCGGTTTGCGGTTCTGGGAGTCGGCGCGGCGGAAGGCGTCGAAGAAGGTCTCGGTGCGGGCGCCGAGTACGGCGGCCACGCAGCCCTTGTCCTTGCCGTTCTTCCCGTCCTTCACGGAGGAGGCGCCGCCCTTCCCGGTGGTCCCGGAGGAGGAGGCCGCCAGTGCCTCGTTGGCCTGGACGGAGAGGTCCGCGGCGTCTTCGGCGGCCCGGATGTCGCTGGCCTCGGGCATCTGGTCGGCCTTGAGGCCGGCGTTGAGCTGGAGGGGCAGGGAATCGCCCGCGAGGGTGTCGGGGCGGACCAGGGCGACCTTGGCGCAGGTGCGCCCCAGCTGGTGGCCGGCGCCGGCCACCAGGACGGGCTGGCCGCCGTTGACGGGGAAGGAGAGCGGGGACTGGAACTCCTCGGCTGAGACTCCGTACCCGCCGATGAAGGGGATGCCCTCGGCTTCGAGCGGGGCCAGGAAGGCGCGTCCGTGCTGGCTGTAGGAGCCGACGACGGCGACGGCCTTCTCGGCGACCGCCTTGCGGGCGCAGTCGGCCGCGCCGGTGGGCGTGTTGCGCTCGTTGCAGGTCAGGACGCGGAGCTTGCGCCCGTTGATGCCGCCCTTGGAGTTGACCCAGCGCTCGTAGGCCTTGGCCATGCCCGGCATGCCCGGCATGTTGGTCGCCTTGGAGTCCTCCGGAGCGAAGGTCATGACCGTGAGGGTGCCGGCGTCCCCGGGGCCCCCCGAGCCCCCGGGGAGCACCCCGCAGCCGGCGACGAGACACGCGCCCGTCGCCATGGCCGCGGTCCGGGCCAGAAAGGTGCGGGAGAGTGCTGCTGCGCGTCGCCGGGTGGTCATGTGCATGCACCATTCCGCGCCCGGGGTAACTGAGGTGTGAGGTGTGCACAACATGGGGTGACGGCGAGGTGAATTACGGGTGTCACCCACACGCTGAGTGAGCGCCGGGCGGGTCCGGCTCCCCGGGCCCGGGCGCCTCAAGATCACGCTGAGCAGGAACGTACGATCGAAAGCGTGACATTCGCCCAAGGTTCGAAGAACTCTTCCCGCCGCGGCGGCCGCTCCTCCACCATGGGCGGCATGCCCCTCAACGACATGCCGTGGTGGCGCTGGCGCAGCAACGTGCGCTCGGCGCTGCACATGCTTTCCGACCCCGCGTTCCAAGAGGACACCTGGCTGGCCGGCGCCGAGGGGTACGGGGACGTCACTGATGCCGTGTACCGGCTCGTCGAGGACACCTGGCTCGACAGCTGGTCCGCCGAGAAGTACGTCGGCACGATCTTCCGCGACTCGCAGGAGGCGGCCCTGGTGGACCTCGCTGTGCTGCGCGTCCTGCGGATCATGCACCAGATAGGCCCCGACGCCCCGGTGTCCGGATACCTGGAGCACCACGCGTGGCCGGAGGCGGTACGGGCCGCGCGCGAAGCCCACGTACGGCTGGCGACGGCGGACGGGGACGACCCGGACGCGCGGCCGCGCTCGCTGGACGTCCTGCGGATCCTCACGCGCGCGGTGTGATGTGGAAGGCTGTGGGGTCATGAGCGAAGACCCGCAGCCCCAGGCCACGCAGCAGCAGTACGTACTGACCCTCTCCTGCCCCGACAAGCAGGGCATCGTGCACGCCGTGTCCAGTTATCTGTTCATGACCGGGTGCAACATCGAGGACAGCCAGCAGTTCGGCGACCGCGACACCGGCCTCTTCTTCATGCGGGTCCACTTCTCCGCCGACGCCCCGGTGACCGTGGAGAAGCTGCGGGCCAGCTTCACCGCGATCGGCGACAGCTTCCGGATGGACTGGCAGATCCACCGCTCCGACGAGCGCATGCGGATCGTGCTGATGGTGTCGAAGTTCGGGCACTGCCTCAACGACCTGCTGTTCCGCCACCGGATCGGCGCGCTCCCGGTGGAGATCGCGGCGGTGGTGTCGAACCACACCGACTTCGAGGAACTGGTCGGCTCCTACGGGATCCCGTTCGTGCACATCCCGGTGACGAAGGACACGAAGGCGGCGGCGGAGGCCAGGCTGCTGGAGCTGGTGCGGGCCGAGGACGTCGACCTCGTGGTCCTCGCGCGCTACATGCAGGTCCTGTCCGACACCCTGTGCAAGGAGCTGAGCGGGCGGATCATCAACATCCACCACTCGTTCCTGCCGAGCTTCAAGGGCGCGAAGCCGTACCACCAGGCGCACGCGCGGGGCGTGAAGCTGATCGGTGCGACCGCGCACTACGTGACGGCGGATCTCGACGAGGGCCCGATCATCGAGCAGGAGGTCGAGCGGGTGGGGCACGAGGTCACCCCCGACCAGCTCGTGGCGATCGGGCGGGACGTGGAGTGCCAGGCGCTGGCGCGGGCCGTGAAGTGGCACAGCGAGCACCGGGTCCTGCTGAACGGGACCCGGACGGTCGTCTTCACGTAGCCCCGGCCAGGTTTCCGTGCCCCCCGGCCTACATGCGGCTGAGCGAGGCGGCCGCGAAGAGGACGTCGCGGATGGCCTCGCGGTCGCCGTCCTGCCCGACGGCGGCCTCCTCCGGGGAGATGCGGCCCGCGGCGAGCTGGCAGAATTCGGCGCCGTCCAGGGCGATCCGGGCCACCGTGTGGTCCGGTGAGGGTTTCGCCGCGGGGGAGTCCAGGGCGATGTCCCAGCCGCCGCCTCCCGCGCCCTCGATCTCCAGGTGCAGGGTCCGGCCCGGCGCCCCCGCGGCGACCAGCCCGCGCGGCGGCGCCGCCAGCCCCGCCCGCCGGCGCCCGGCCAGGGCCGCCGGCAGGAGCCGGGCAGCCAGGTCGATCATCCGGTTCAGGTGGGGTGCGGACGGAGGCTCGTACGGGTAGTCCACCGCCTCCGCGATGTCCACGGCGTGGACCCAGCACTCGAAGGCCCGTTCCAGGAAGGCGTCCCCGAGGGGCAGGGCGAAGGCGCCGTACTCCACGTCCAGTTCGGCCACGCCGCGGCCCGCGAAGGACACCGTGCGGACCAGCGTGTGACCCTGCTCCCGCCACGGCTCGCGGACCCGGCGGGTGGTCGGGTACGGGGAGTCCTCCCAGAACCGCTCCGTGCGCTCGGACGGGGTGTCCGCAGCCGCGTCCCGGCCCAGCGGGTCGTCCAGGCCCAGCGCGGCCGCCACGAGGCCGTCCACCGCCAACAGGTGCCCGATGACCCCGGCCACCGTGGTCCGGCGCGTCTGGCGGCGCTCCTCCTCGAACCACTTCAGCCGGACCGGGGTGTGCCACTCCGAGTCCCCGAAGTCCCGTAGCAGCGCGTCGAGCCGGGCCGTCTCGGTGTCGTACGGGCTCGCCCACAAGGGGACCGGGATGCGGGCCGGGCGCTTGCCGAGACAGTCCTCCAGCACGCGCGAGCGCAGCAGCGGCTTGAGGTCGAGGGTCTCGTCCGGGTGCAGCAGCCCCACGGCGTCGCGCAGCCGCAGCGCCTCCTCGGCGCAGCGCGCGCACTCGGTGAGGTGGTCCTCGACGGCCTGGGTCTCCTCCGCGGAGCAGGCCGCGAGGGCCCATGCGCCGAGCAGGGACTTCAGTACGGCGTGGGTCGGCGGGGGCACGACCGGGCCGGGCTCGAGGTCGGGGTCGGCGGGCGCCGGTACGGCGGGGTGGCCGGTGGTCTCCGGGTACCCCGTGTACGTCGAGTCGCCCGACCCGACCAGGTCGTCCAAGTCGTGCAGGTGGTCCAGGTCGTCGGCCGCCCCGCGCGGGCCCGGTATGCGCGCCGGGCCGCCCGGGCTCGGGCGCGGCTCGTACTCTTCGCCGTCTTCTTCACCGAAGGGGCTCGGCGGCATCGTCATCGGGTGGTTCCAAATCCGGAGGGGCCGTATCCGGGCGGGACCGTGTCGTCGCGCGGCACGGCGTTGGCCGTGGAGAGGAGTTGAAGGCCCAGGCGCAGCCGGCGCCGGGCCTCGTCCTCGCTGATCTGCAGGTCGGCGGCGGCCTGGCGGTAGTCGCGGCGTTTGAAGTAGGCGAGTTCGAGCGCGGCCCGCAGGGGCGCGGGCATCGAGGTGACGATGAAGTCCGCGCGAGCCGCCGCGTTGGCGCTGCGCACCTTCTGTTCCAGTTCCTCGCGGGAGCCGTTGCCCAGTTCGGCCTGGCGCAGGCGGGCGACGGCCTGTCCCTGGGTGATGCGGGCGACCCAGGAGCGCATGGAGCCCTGTTTGGGGTCGTAGGCGTCCGGGTTCTCCCAGATGTAGCCGAAGACCTCGCGGGTGACCCGGTCGGCGGCCTTCTCGTCGCCGAGGACCCGGTGGGCGAGGCTGTGCACGAGCGAGGCGAAGCGGTCGTACAGCTCACCGAGCGCGGCGGCCTCGCCGCGGGCCAGGCGTTGTTGCATGCGGCGGTCCCAACGCGGTGGTGCGTCCTTCGGCATCGTGCCCCCAGCCGGATTCCCGGTTTCGCAGCCGTGTGTCGACCAGTCGAATGTAGTGGGCATCGAGCGGTCCGCGCCCGTTCTGCCGGAACATCTTCCAGGAAGTGCGCTCTGCGTGATAGGCGCGTCGCGCGGTGTGAACGGGGAGGTGCGGCCCGGCACATGGGTACAGGCGTACGCGCCCCGTCGCGCTCCTCGTGCGCTGGTTCGATGCGGCCACCTCCTTGCCCGCTTCGCTTAACGCGCAGGCCACGTAGGCCTTACGCTCCTGTCCTGTCTTGAACTGACCCCACCGCACACGTGAAGGCGGAACGCCGAACATGGACAGCGCAGAATACGAGCGCAAGATCGCCGCCCGATTCGCCACCTTCGACCAGGACGGGTCCGGGTATATCGACCGGGAGGACTTCAGCACGGCGGCCAAGGCCGTGCTGGCCGAATTCGCCGTGGCGGCCCGGTCCGCCAAGGGTCAGGCCGTGTTCGCGGGCGCGGAGGCCTTCTGGCAGGGCATGGCCGGCATCGCGGACGTGGACGGGGACCAGCGGGTGTCCCGCGAGGAGTTCGTCACCGGGGCGGCGAAGCGGCTGCGGGACAACCCGCACCGGTTCGCGGAGATCGCGCGGCCGTTCCTGCGGGCCGTGATCGCGGCGGCCAACCCCGCCGACGAGACCGCCCGCGACGCGACCCCGGAGGCGACGGCACGCGTCCTGCGCGTGCTGGGCACCCCGGAGGAACTGGCGGGCCCGGTCGCGGCGGCCCTGGACGCGGACGGCGACGGCCGGATCACCGAGGACGAGATCCTGGCGGCCTTCGCCGGCTACTGCGGGGTGGCGGCGCCGGACGCGTAGGCCCTGGCCGGGCGGGACGGAGGCGGGGGGCGCGGGGCCGGAGCCCCGGGCCCGGACTCCGTCGCGGGAGCGGGAACGGGAACGGGAACGGGAACGGGAACGGGAGAGCGTACGAGCCGAGGCGGGACGGGACCGCGGTCCCGCCGTCCCGCGCCGGTCGTGCGCCCGCCGCCCGGCCGCTAGGCGAAGCGCTCGCGGAGCTTGTACTTGAGGACCTTGCGCAGGGCGTCGTTGCGGGGCAGGGCCTCGACCAGCTCCAGTTGTTCCGGGAGCTTGTGGGGGGAGAGGCCCTCCGTGCGGAGGTACGAGGTCACGTCGGCCAGGGTCAGCGGGGCCGCGCCCGGGGGCTGTTCGACGACCGCGCAGACGCGTTCGCCGCGTTCCGGGTCCGGCAGGCCTATGACGGCCACGTCGGCCACGGCGGGGAGCTGGTGGAGCAGGTCCTCGATCTCCTTCGCCGAGATGTTCTCGCCCTTGCGGATGATGACGTCCTTGCTGCGGCCCGTCAGGACCAGGTAGCCGTCCTTCGTGAGGTGGCCGAGGTCGCCGGTGATCAGGTAGCCGTCGGCGTCGAAGACTCCGGTGTTCTGGTCCCGGTCGAGATAGCCCTGGCAGACCGCCTCGCCGCGCAGCCGGACCTCGCCGTCGGTGTCCGGCGGGAGGAGCACGCCTTCCGGCGTCGTGATGCGGATGGACATGCCCGCCGGGGGACGGCCCTCCGTGGTGGCGAGGTTCTCCGCGGTGTCGTCCGGGGCGCCCATCGTGATCATGGGGACCTCGGTCATGCCGTAGCCGTGGGTGAGCTGGCAGCCCAGCTCGCGGACGACCGCGTGGTAGATCTCCGGGGGCTTCGGGGCGCCGCCGCCCGCGAGGAGGCGGAGGGTGGGGATGAGCCTCCTGCCCGGGTCCTTGCGCTGTTCGGTGAGGAACATCGAGTAGAAGGCCGTGGAGCCGCCGGCCACCGTGACCCCGTGGCGGCGGTAGCCGTCCAGGGCGTCGGGCATCGCGAACTTCTCGAAGAGGACCGCCGGGAACCCGTAGAGCAGCAGCATCACCGTGTAGTCGGGGCCGGCGATGTGGGCGAACGGGAAGGCCATCGAGCCGACGTCGTCCGGTGACAGGTGCAGGGCGTGGGCCAGGCAGGAGCCGCCCGCGATGAGGGAGCGGTCCGTGTGCAGGACGCCCTTGGGGTCCGAGGTGGTGCCCGAGGTCCAGTAGATCCACCGGACCGCGACCCCCTCCTCGGGGGGCGGGGGGAGCACCGCCGGGTCACCGGTGGGGAGGGATTCGTAGGCCTCGAAGACGCCGTGCGCGCCGAGGCGGTGCGCCATCGCCGTGTGGTCGAAGCCGCGCCAGACGCCGGGGACGGCGAAGAACTCGGCCTTCGACTCGCGCAGCGCGAAGCCGACCTCGCGGTCCCGGTAGAAGGGGATGACGGGCGTCTGGACGGCGCCGATGCGGGCGAGGGCGACCGAGAGCAGCACGGTCTCGATGCGGGTGGGGAGCTGCCAGGCGACGACCGTGCCGGGGCGCACGCCCATGCCGTACAGGCCGGCCGCGACCTGCTCGGAGCGGTCGCGCAGCTCGGCGAAGGTCAGCCGGCGGTCGGTGGCGCGGTTGGCGGAGGGGCCGTCCGCGGCCTCGATGAGGACGGGGGCATCGGGGGTCATGGCGGCCCGGCGGGTGATCAGGTCCCAGAGCGTGCGGGACCGGCTGAGTTCGACTGCGGTGCTGTCCGTCATCCCGGACCGACCTCCCCTGGCCGACATGACCTGACGGATAGTCAGATCAAGCGCAGAGCGTAGGGCGCGGACGCTTGTCGGTCCAGAGGCGGGGAGCTAGCTTGGTTCCAGATTTCTGACGCTCCATCAGATTCGCTTGCTCGGAGCGGCGGATCGGGGCGACGGAGCCATTCGGCATGCGGCGAGGGGACACCATGGAACTGCCTCGGATCATCAGCGTCGACGACCACGTCATCGAACCGGCCCACCTCTTCGACGTCTGGCTGCCCGCCAAGTACCGCGACCGCGGACCCAAGGCGCTCACGGCGGGCATCGGCGAGCTCGCCTACACCGGCGGCAAGTACGTGATCACCATGGACCCCGACGGCCCGCCCACCGACTGGTGGATCTACGAGGACCTCAAGTTCCCGTACAAGCGCAACATCGCCGCCGTCGGCTTCGACCGGGACGAGATGACCCTGGAGGGCATCACCCGCGAGGAGATGCGGCGCGGCTGCTGGGACCCCAAGGCGCGGCTGCTCGACATGGACCTCAACCACGTCGAGGCCTCCCTGTGCTTCCCGACCTTCCCGCGCTTCTGCGGACAGACCTTCGCCGAGGCGAAGGACAAGGAGGTCGCCCTGGCCTGCGTGCGCGCCTACAACGACTGGATGGTCGAGGAATGGTGCGGGGACAGTGGAGGCCGGCTCATCCCGCTCTGCATCATCCCGCTCTGGGACATCGGCCTGGCCGTCGCCGAGATCCGCCGCAACGCCGCGCGCGGGGTGCGGGCCGTGACCTTCTCCGAGATCCCCACCTACCTCGGCCTGCCGTCCATCCACTCCGGCTACTGGGACCCCTTCTTCGCGGTCTGCCAGGAGACCGGCACCGTCGTCAACATGCACATCGGGTCAAGCTCCCAGATGCCCGCCGCCTCACCCGACGCCCCGCCCGCCGTGCAGGCCGCGCTCAGCTTCAACAACGCCATGGCCTCGATGATGGACTTCCTGTTCAGCGGGGTGCTGGTCAAGTTCCCGACGCTGAAACTGGCCTACAGCGAGGGCCAGATGGGCTGGATCCCGTACGCCCTGGAGCGCGCCGACGACGTGTGGCAGGAGCACCGCGCCTGGGGCGGGGTCAAGGACTTGATCCCCGAGCCGCCGTCCACGTACTACTACCGGCAGATGTTCTGCTGCTTCTTCCGCGACAAGCACGGAATCGCCTCGCTGGACGTCGTCGGCCGCGACAACGCCACCTTCGAAACCGACTACCCGCACGTGGACTCGACCTTCCCGCACACCAAGGAAGTCGCCCTCGACCACGTCAAGGGTCTCGACGAAGAAACCGTCTACAAGCTCATGCGCGGAAATGCCATCCGTATGCTCGGTCTTGACTTCGACAAGGACCGGCGGACGGGACGGTAGGCGCAGTGGACCTCACCTACACAGAGGAGGAACGGGAGTTCCGGGCCCGGCTGCGGGCCTGGCTCGCCAAGGAGCTTCCCGGGCTGCCCCCCAAACCCTCGCCCGACGACTGGCCGGGCCGCCGCGCCTACGACGCGGGCTGGCAGCGCAGGCTGTACGACGCCGGGTACGCCGGACTGCACTGGCCGGTGGACGCGGGCGGCCGCGGGGCCACCCCCACGCAGCACCTGATCTTCCTGGAGGAGACCGAGCGCGCGGGAGCCCCGTACGTCGGCGCGAACTTCGTCGGGCTGCTGCACGCAGGACCGACCATCGCCGCCGAGGGCACCGCGGAGCAGCGCGCGCGCTGGCTGCCGCCCGTCCTGCGCGGCGACGAGGTGTGGTGCCAGGGCTTCAGCGAGCCGGACGCGGGCTCCGACCTGGCCTCGCTGCGCACCCGCGCGGTCCGCGACGGCGACGAGTACGTGATCACCGGCTCGAAGATATGGACCTCGCACGCGGAGGTCGCCGACTGGTGCGAGCTGCTGGTCAGGACGGATCCCATCAGCGCAGCGGCCCCCAAGCACCGCGGGATCTCCTGGCTGGCCATGCCGATGGACGCACCTGGCGTGACGATCCGGCCGCTGCGCACCCTCGCGGGGTCCACCGAGTTCGCGGAGATGTTCCTCGACGAGGTACGGGTCCCGGTCGCCAACCGGGTCGGCGCGGAGAACGACGGCTGGCGGGTCACGATGGTGACCCTGTCCTTCGAGCGCGGCACCGCCTTCGTCGGCGAGGTCGTCGCCTGCCGGCGCACCCTGGGCGAACTGGCTCGCACCGCGAAGGCGAACGGCCGCTGGGACGACCCGGTGCTGCGGCGCCGGCTCGGCCGCCTGTACGGGGAGTTCGGCGCCCTGTGGCGGCTCACGCAGTGGAACGTCAGCGAGTCCGAGCGCTCGGGCGGGGTCCCCGGCATCGGCGGCAGCGTCTTCAAGCTGGCGTACTCGCACGCGCGCCAGGATCTGTACGACACGGCCGCCGACGTCCTGGGGGCGCAGGCCCTCTCGCTGGACGAGGAGTGGACCCTGGACCGGCTCTCCTCGCTCTCGTACACGATCGCGGCGGGCACCTCCCAGATCCAGCAGAACATCGTGGCCGAGCGGATCCTCGGCCTTCCGAAGGGCAGGTGAGCGTTCCGTGGACTTCCAGCCGACTCAGGACCAGCGGGACCTGCGGACAGGCGTACGTGACCTCCTGGCGGGCCGGTACGGGCGCGAGGAGCTGCGGGCCTCGGTCGACCGGGCGGCCGCCACCGGCCGGTCCGTGGACCGTGAACTGTGGCGGGAGCTCGGCGCGGCCGGGTTCTTCTCGCTGCGGCTCCCGGAGGACGAGGGCGGGGTCGGGCTCGGCCTGCCGGAGGCCGTGCTCGTCTTCGAGGAGGCCGGGCGGGCGCTGCTGCCGGGACCGCTGGTCGCCACCCACCTGGCCGCCGGGCTGGTCGCGGGGGCCGCGGAGGGGGAGGCGGTGGTGACGGCCTTCGACCTGGAGGGTCCGCTGGTGGCCCACCTCGGCGAGGCGGACGCGGTGCTCGGCGCGGACGGGGAGCCCGTGGAGGTGTACGCGGGGGACCCGGTGCGCTCCGCGGACCCGCTGACCCCGCTGGCGCGGGTGCTGCTGCCCAGGGAGCCGGTGACGGCCGGCGCGTACCGGGACGCGGGAGCCCTGCTGACGGCGGCGCTGCAGCTCGGCAGCGCACTGCGCACGGTGGAGCTGGCGGTGCAGTACGCCAAGGAGCGCGAGCAGTTCGGGCAGCCGATCGGGGCGTTCCAGGCGGTCAAGCACCTGTGCGCGCAGATGCTGGTGCGGGCGGAGGTGGCCCGCACGGCGGTCTACGCGGCCGCCGTGACGGCCGATCCGGCGGAGGTGGCCGCGGCCAAGCTGCTGGCCGACGAGGCCGCCGTGCGCAACGCCCGGGACTGTCTGCAGGTGCACGGCGGGATGGGCTTCACCTGGGAGGCGGACGTGCACCTGCACCTGAAGCGGGCGTGGGTGCGGGCGGAGCAGTGGCGTACCGCGGCCCAGGCGGAGGAGGCGCTGGCGGCGGAGCTGCTGTCGGCGGTGGAGTAGGCGGGCCGCCCCGGCCGTGCGTTCGCTCGCTGTGACGGAGGGGTGCGGGAGGGACGGCACGGGACGCATGTCCGATTACAGAGAGTTGATATCGGTTTGTGTCCTTCGCCCGAGTCATTGCGGCCCGGAGCCGGGGGGCCGCTCCGGTACGCTCCCGGGAATGCGAGCGGTTGAGCGGCGCGAGCGCCGCACAGTATGCACCACGCCTACTCCTTCGCGCTGGAATATGCCCGAAGCGCTTGTTGTGGTGACTGTATGTCAACCATGCTGCTCCGCAAGGGGGTCACACTCGGTGACCCCGTCCTGTCGCGAGGCGAAGTGTCCGCCGGTTCGGATGGTGTGAGCGGTGCAGGTGCTTCAGGTTCAGCTGGAGGTAGGACCGGACCCCGCCGAGGTCGGCCGGGCCCGCCGATGGGCCCGCTCCCGGCTCGCGGGCTGCGGCATAGGGGACGACGAGCCGCTCGCCGAGACGCTGATCCTGCTGATCTCCGAGCTGGTCACCAATGCCGTCGTGCACACCGGCTGTCCGGCCGTGCTGCGCATGCTCTTCGGGGAGCCGGGGGTGCGGGTGGAGGTCGCGGACGCGAGCGACCGGGCGCCGTCCCCGCGGCAGGCCGCCGGGGACGACACGGGCGGCCGCGGGCTGGAGCTGGTGGACGGACTGGCGGACCGCTGGGGCTGGCAGCGCGAGGGTGCCGGGAAGCAGATCTGGTGCGAGATCGACCGCGCGGAGAAGATCGCGGAGGGGATCGCGGACGACGCCGCGGACGGTCCGGAAATTCAGGGAGCGATCCGGGAACCGCGCGTGTACCTCTAACGAGGTGTTGACGGTTCGTCACCTGTTGATCACTCTTGTGTTGAACGATTCGTCGCGAGGGGACGCCAAGGGTCTGTCCTACCTTGACGAGTGCGGGTCGTGGGGTGGCGGCCGCCGTGCCGCGCTCGGGGCGTGCATACGCGCCGCCGCCACCCGCAGAACCCCTTCGCCGCCCCGGCCGTGACGTCGGCCGAGTCGACCCCGCCGCCCTGCAATGCGATGGGCCCGCCGGGTCGTCTTGGAGGGTGAGGGGGTGTGGCCGGGTGGAGCCATCCGAAGAGACCTTTGCGGAGTTCGTCGCGGCGGCGGGACTCCCGTTGCTCCGCACCGCGCGGCTGCTGACGGGGGACTGGCATCTGGGGCAGGACCTGGTTCAGGTGACCCTGGCCAAGGTGTACGACCGCTGGGCCCGCGCGGGCCGGTACGACGCACCGATCGGCTACGCGCACAAGGTCATGGTCACGACCTACTGCACCTGGCGCCGAAGACGCTGGCACCACGAGCTTCCGCACGCGACCCTGCCCGATACCGCCGGACCCGGCGGATCCGGTGGGTCCGGTGGCGAAGCGGCCGAGGCGGTCGCGGCCGCCGACCTGCTCGAACGCGCCCTGCTCAGCCTGCCGCGACGCCAGCGGGCCGTCCTGGTGCTGCGCTACTACCAGGACCTCACCGTCGAGCAGACGGCGGAGCTCCTCGGCTGCCCGAACGGCACGGTGACGAGCCTGGCCGCGCGGGCGCTGGCCCGCTTGCGGTCCCATCCCGACCTCTGGCCGGGCGACGGTACGAGGGAGGCGGAGGTCCGGTGAACGGGTTCCCCGAAGAAGAACTGCGCCGCGCCCTGCACGCGCTGGCGGACCGCCCGGCGGTACCGGTCCCGGCGCCGGCACCGCACGCCGTCGTCCGGGCGGCCCGGGTCCGCCGGCGCAGGCGGGTGGCGGGCGCCGGGCTGGCGACGGCCGTCGCGGTGCTGGCCGTCCTCGTCGCGCCGTGGCCGTCGGCCGACGGATCCCGGGACGGGACGCTGCCCGCCGCGTCCGCCGCCCCGACGGGCGGGCCGTCCGTACCGCCCGTACCGGCTGATCCGACCGGCGCCGCGCTCGGGGTCCCGTACCCGCACGAGCTGTACGTGCACTGCGGGATCCGGTACACGAAGTTCGGCGGCCGCTGGTGGCGCGCCGAACCGGAGGTGCCCGAGGAGGCCCTGGACGCGGCCGTCAGGGAGAACCCGTACACGGCGGGCACGATGGTGCTCGTCTCGGCGGTCGAGGCCCGCTTCGTCCGCCACGCCCCGGACCTCGCGGTCACCTTCCGCCCGCTGGCGGTCGAACCGGAGCCCTGCCGCTGAGAGGTGGGGTCCGGCTCGGTTCGGAGTCGGCGAGGTGGGTCACGGGGGTGCCCACCTCGCAGGACAACTCGGTGGCCGAGGCACTCCGCACCGCGATCGAGGCGGTCCTCGCCCTCCCGTGAGCCGGACAAGGTCGTATGCCTGCGGGGGTTCAGGGCCCGGGCCGGGGGGCCGGTGGGCGGGTCAGAGGATGGCGATCGGGGCCACCGGGGTGCCCACCGCGCCGACGAAGGGTTCCGGCATGGCCGAGAGGAGGAAGGAGTAGCGGGATTCTTCCGCACAGGCTGTGGACAACTTTTCGAGGTTCCAGTTCTGGCCCTGGTGCATGCCCATCTCGACCAGGTCCAGCGCGTGCACCGGCAGCCACAGGTTCTCCAGCTCCGGCGGGAAGATCTCGAAGGTCAGGGTGTCGTTCGCGACGGCCGCCACGTCCCGCGCGTGGAACCACTCGGGCGTACGGACGGACAGGCCGGGCGACGGGTAGCCGTAGCCGTGCTTGTCGCCCGCCAGGTAGACCTGCACCTGGCCGGTGCGGACCAGGACGATGTCGCCCGCGCGGACGGTGAGCCCGCCGAACTCCTCGGCCTGCTCCAGGTCCTCCGGGGTGACCGCGTGGCCGCCGGGGAGCCGGTCCAGGCCCTTGGCGCGGGCCACGTCCAGCAGGACCCCGCGCGAGACGATGTGCCCGGCCTTGTCGATGCCGCTGAACTCGGCGCGGCCGTGCGCCGTGATGGTGGCCGCCGGGCGGCCGTTGTAGATCTTCCCCGAGTGCGAGACGTGCGTGAGCGCGTCCCAGTGCGTGCCGGCCTGGAGTCCGAAGGTCACCGCGTCGTCGCTGCACGCCACCGTGCCCGGCCCGAAGAGCTCCTGGTTGATCTGCACCATCGTGTGCAGCGGGTTGATCCGGCCGGGGATCATGCCGGACTGCACGCCGTCCTCCTTGAGGGGGAGGGCCAGCGGGATGCGGCGCCCGGTGCGGATCTCGGCCGCCGCCGCGCGGACCACCTCGTCGGTGATGAGGTTGAGCGTGCCGATCTCGTCCTCGGCGCCCCACCGGCCCCAGTTGTTGACGCGCTTGGCGATGTCGTGGAACTCGGCGGGCATGGCCATGGATCTCATCAGCTCCTCGTAGCGAAATGAACTGCGGTGGCGAACTGGGGCTTGTGCTGGCGCATCCGACTGCCCATAGAATCTAACGGACCGTCAGAAAACGCGGGAAGGGGCCGGACGTGGGGAACTTCTTGGCAGGCAAAGTCGTCGCCGTCACCGGCGCCGGCCGGGGCATCGGGCGGGCCGTGGCACTCGCCGCGGCCGCCGAGGGTGCCAAGGTCGTCGTCAACGACTACGGCGTGGGGATGGAGGGCAACGAGCCCACCAGCGAGATCGCCGAAGCGGTGGTGAAAGAGATCGTCGCCGCGGGCGGCGAGGCCGTCGCCGTCGCCGACGACATCTCGACCATGGCGGGCGGCCAGCGCATAGTCGACACCGCGCTCGCCCAGTACGGACGCATCGACGGAGTCGTGTGCGTCGCCGGCATCCTGCGCGAGCGGATGCTGTTCAACATGTCCGAGGAGGAGTGGGACCCGGTGGTCGCCACCCACCTCAAGGGCACCTTCACCGTCTTCCGCGCCGCCTCCGCCGTCATGCGCCGCCAGGGCACCGGCACGCTGATCGGCTTCACCAGCGGCAACCACCAGGGCTCGGTGGCCCAGGCCAACTACAGCGCCGCCAAGGGCGGGATCATCTCGCTCGTCCGCTCCGCCGCGCTGGGCCTGGCCAAGTACGGGGTCACCGCCAACGCCGTCGCACCCGTCGCGCGGACCCGGATGTCCGCCAACGTGCCCATGGAGCTCAAGGAGATCGGCGAGCCCGAGGACGTGGCGGCGCTCGTCACCTACCTGCTCTCCGACAAGGCCGTGGCCGTCGGAGGCGAGAAGATCACCGGGCAGGTCTACACGATCGCCGGCCCGAAGATCGCCGTCTGGGCCCAGCCCCGCGAACTGCGCGCCGGCTACGCCGAGGGCTCCTGGACCCCCGGGAAGATCGCCGACTTCCTGCCCGGGACCGTCGGCACCGACCCGATGCCGATGCTCGCCCAGCTCGAAGCCATGGCCAAGGCGGCGGCCGCCAAGGACCGGCCCAACGCGTAGGCCGCGGCCGGGCGTTCAGGGTGGATCGCCGTGTGCGCATGCCGCGGCGGAAGAGACGGCCCAGCGGCCGGACAGGACCCGAGGGGGCACTGACCATGGACTTCGGCTTCGACGAGGAGGACGAGGCGCTGCGCGGCCACGCCCGGGAGTGGCTGGCGGAGCACCTCACGGGGCCGTACGAGGAGGCCATCGGCCTCGGTGGCCCCGGCAGCGAGCACGAGGGCGTCGAGGTCCGGCGGGCCTGGGAGCGCGAGCTGGGCCGCGCCGGCTGGATCGGCCAGGGCTGGGAGACGGGGGAGGACGACGCCTACGGCAACCGGCGCCTCTCCCTCACCGGGCAGGTGGTGTGGGCCGAGGAGTACGCAGCCGCGCGCGCCCCCGCCCGGGTCGGCCACATCGGCGAGAACCTCCTCGCGCCGACGCTGATCGCCTACGGCTCCCCGGAGCAGCGGGCCCGCTTCCTCCCCGGCATCGCCCGCGGCGAGGAGCTCTGGTGCCAGGGGTACTCCGAACCGGGCGCCGGTTCCGACCTCGCGGGAATCCGTACGACGGCGGTACGGGACGCGGGCGGAGGCGGGACCGGGCCGTACCGGGTCACCGGGCAGAAGATCTGGACCTCGCTCGCCCAGGACGCCGACTGGTGCTTCGTCCTGGCGCGCACCGTGGCCGGGTCCGAGCGGCACCGCGGGCTGTCCTTCCTCCTGGTCCGCATGGACCAGCCGGGCAGGGTCGAGGTCCGCCCGATCCGGCAGATGTCGGGGACCTCCGAGTTCAACGAGGTGTTCTTCGACGGTGCGGTCGCCGCCGAGATCGTGGGCGGGGAGGGCAACGGCTGGTCCGTGGCCATGGGACTGCTCGCGCTGGAGCGCGGGGTGTCCACGCTCGTCCAGCAGATCGGCTTCGCGGCCGAACTGGAGCGGGTGGTCCGGGCGTACGTGGCCGCGGGCTCCGGCGACCCCGTCCTGCGCGAACGCCTCGTACGGCAGTGGGCCGAGCTGCGCACGATGCGGTGGAACGCGCTGCGGACCCTGGGCGCCGCCGGCGGGGACCCGGGCGCGCCCAGCGTGGCCAAGCTGCTGTGGGGCGGCTGGCACCGGCGGCTCGGCGAGCTGGCGGTGGAGGTCCGGGGCGCGGTGGCCACGGCCGGGCCGGGGCACTGGTCGCAGGGGATCCCGTACGAACGCGGACTCGACGAGGAGCAGCGGCTGTTCCTGTTCACCCGTGCCGACACGATCTACGGCGGCTCGGACGAGATCCAGCGCAACATCATCGCCGAGCGCGTGCTCGGCCTGCCTAAGGAGTCCAGGTGAGAGGCGTCGTATTCGACGGCAAGCAGGCCCAGGTGGTCGACGATCTGGAGATCCGGGACCCGGGGCCGGGGGAGGTGCTGGTCGCGATAGCGGCGGCCGGGCTGTGCCACAGCGATCTGTCGGTGATCGACGGGACCATCCCGTTCCCGCCGCCGGTGGTCCTCGGGCACGAGGGCGCGGGCGTCGTGGAGGCGGTCGGGTCCGGGGTCACGCACGTGGTGCCCGGCGACCACGTCTCGCTGTCCACGCTCGCCAACTGCGGGGCGTGCGCGGACTGCGACCGCGGCCGGCCGACGATGTGCCGCAAGGCGATCGGGATGCCGGGGCAGCCGTTCTCGCGGGCCGGCAAGCCGCTCTACCAGTTCGCGTCCAACTCGGCCTTCGCGGAACGGACCATCGTCAAGGCCGTGCAGGCCGTGAAGATCCCCCGGGACATCCCGCTGACCTCGGCCGCACTGATCGGCTGCGGGGTCCTGACGGGCGTGGGCGCCGTACTGAACCGGGCCAAGGTGGACCGGGGTGAGACGGTGCTGGTCATCGGCACCGGCGGCATCGGGCTGAACGTGCTCCAGGGCGCGCGGATCGCGGGCGCCACCACCATCGTGGCGGTCGACGCGAACCCGGCGAAGGAGGCGGTGGCCCGGCAGTTCGGCGCCACGCACTTCATCGACGCCTCGGCGGTGGCGGACTCCTCGGCGGCCGTGAAGGAGATCCTGCCGACGGGCGCGGACCACGCCTTCGAGTGCGTGGGCAACGTCAAGCTGATCCGCCAGGCGATCGACCTGCTGGACCGGCACGGACAGGCGGTCCTGCTCGGCGTGCCCGGCTTCACGGAGGAGGCCGCCTTCCAGGTCTCGTCCATGTACCTGGACAAGACGATCATGGGCTGCCGGTACGGGTCCTCGCGCCCGCAGCGGGACATCGCGCTCTACGCGGAGCTCTACCGGCAGGGCAGGCTGCTGCTCGACGAGCTGGTGACGGAGGTCTACCCGGTCGAGGACTTCGCCAAGGCCGTGGACGACGCCCACCACGGGCGGGTGGCGCGCGGGGTCCTCACGTTCTGAGGCGCCGGGCCCACTGGGCGTGCTGCCCCAGCTGGGCCCGCTCGACCCGCTGCACCCGCGGCCGGCCCCTCCTCACCCTGAGCGGGGCCGGCCACGGTGTGTGTCAGTACCGCCGATTCACCACCCAGGTCAGGGCCAGTACCGGCGTCAGGCCGGCGAGGAAGGCGGGCAGCCGGTTGTAGCCGTCGACCTCGAATTCGAGGGCGACCGGCAGCAGCAGGAGCAGCCCGCACAGCAGGATCGCGAGGGCCGGCAGGTGGAGGCCCGGGCGGAAGCGGCGCAGGTACCGGAGGTCCGAGACGTCCATGTACGACTTGGTGACGGCGCACGCGATGCCGAAGAAGGGCACGGCGAAGACCATCACGAAGCCGCCGACGAGGAACCAGGCCTGGCCCATGTCGGTGTATTCGGCCACGCCCTCCTCGGGGTGGGCGGGGGCGAAGTAGGCGTCCACCCGCATTCCGGGTTCCGGGAAGCGGGTGGTGTCGTACCGCTCCAGGACGACGTCCCGGGGCCCGCTCTCGAAGGGGACGCGGACGACCAGGTCCGTCTCGTACCAGCCGTCGCTGTCCTCGGAGGGCGGCGTGCGCACCGGTTCACCGTTCAGCCGGACGATCTCCACCGTGCGCTCGTCGTACCCGGCCCGCTCCAGCCGCTCGATCCTCTTGCCGTACTCGCTGGAGCCGGTGCACAGCACCACGAGGGCGCCCGCGACCGCGAGCGGCACGCCGATGGCGAAGATCCAGGGCAGGACGCGGGCCCCGCGCTCGGGGCCGGCCGGCGGCGACGGCTTGTCCAACCAGCCGACCCGGGCCCGGTACGAGGCCACGACCCAGCAGCACGCGAAGACGGCGGAGGCTCCGGCGAAGGCCAGCTCGGCGGTCAGCGGCGGGTACGGGGACACCGGGGTCAGAGCGCAGGCGATCGCGCCGATCGCACTGGCCACCATCAGCCAGCCCGTGATGCCGGTCCACCGGCTGCGACCCGGCTCGTACACGTCTTTCATGGCCCCCCGCCCGTTCGAGATCCGCAGGATAGCGGCGGGGGCGTGCGCTCCGGTGCGGCGGCCGTCAGCCGGTGAAGCGGCCGAAGCGGCCCTTGTGGAAGAGGAGGGGCTCGCCCTCGCCGGCCGCGCCCATGGCCTCGACCTTCCCCACCACGATGAGGTGATCGCCGCCGGTGTGCACGGCGTGGATCCGGCAGTCGATCCAGGCGGGCACCGCGTCGAGCTGCGGCGATCCCGTGGCGGGGGCCGGGGTGTGGGCGACCCCGGCGAACTTGTCGGCGCCGCTGACGGCGAAGGCCCGGCACAGCTCGCCCTGTTCGGCGCCGAGGATGTTCACGCAGAACACCCCGGTGCGCGCGATGCGGGGCCAGGTGGTCGACGTGCGGGCCACCATGAAGGTCACCAGCGGCGGGTCGAGGGAGAGCGAGGCGAAGGACTGGCAGGCGAAGCCCGCCGGCCCGTCCTCGTCCTCGCCGGGCGGGGACGTGATGATCGTGACCCCGCTGGCGAAGTTCCCCAGTACGTTGCGGAATTCGGCGGGGCTGACGGGCGCGCGCTCGTCTTCGCCGACGGCCCGCAGATCGGGGCGGGGCAGTGCTTCGACGGGCTCGGTCCCGGGCTCCGCGGCGGCGGAGGGGAGGGAGCCGACTGATCTGAGGTATCGGACGACGGTGGCCGCCATCCCTGCGTGTCCCATCACATCAGCGATTGAAGCTGACGGTTCGTCAGATGGGAAGGGGAGTGTAGGGTCCACATCAATTGAACGTGTTCAATAGAGTGGGGACGGGGGCTCGGCATGTCGAACCACGTGGCCGTCGCGCCGCGGAGCGGACGCTCCTGGGGCGGCATCGCGCCCGGTGCGGGAACCGTCGCCGGGGCGCAGTTCCTCGTCGGGGTGCTGTTCTGGTGGGTCGCTCCGGGCGAGAGCGACGCGTACGGCGTGGGCTACGGGACGTTCGCCCTCGGCCTCATCCTCGAGGTGGCCTTCGGATGCGTCTTCCTCCCGCCGCTGGCGTTCGCGGCGGGCTGGGTGCACGGCACGCTCTTCACCACCCCCCTGATGGCGCTCTCGAACACCGTGGGCGTGCGCACCCGGATCTCCGCGCCCCGGTGGGCCCTGCCGGTACTGGTCCTCCTCGCGGGCGCGTACGCAGTGCCGGTGGCCCTGCTGACCCGCAGCTCGTACGCCGCCACGTGGGGCTGGATCGCGGCCACAGGGGTGCTCCCCGCAGGGGTCGCGGTGTACGCGCGGATGCGGCAGCGGACGAAGACCCGGGTGCGGCTGTGGACGCTGGCGGTGACCGTGATCGCGGTACCCGCCGCCTTCGTCGCGGGCCTCCTCATGCCTCCGTACCAGCCTCCGGTCCTGGAGAGCTCCGACTACGCCGGCGTGTGGACCGGCAGCGGCATCCGCCTGGAACTCGACGCGCACGGCGGGGCCGCGGCGGCGGACCTGCCGGTGGACGACGGGTTCGGCGAAACGGGGCGCTGCTCGGGGCGCGGGACCTGGGAGGAGGCCAGGGGGGCCGGTGGTCAGGGGGCGGGCGTGAGCCTGTCCGTCGCGGAGTGCGAGGACGCCTCGCTGTACTGGCGGGTGGCGGGCACGGCGGAGGAGCCGCAGCTGTTCGTGCTGGTCGGCGACCCGGACGGTGGGGACGTGCGCATCCTGCGGAAGCGGGCGCGGTAGGGCCGGTGGCCGGTGGTGGCCGGTGGTGGTGTCTGGCGCGGCCGTACGGGTGAATCCGCCGCCGTGCGGAGCCCCCTGGGGCGCGGGCCGCGGACCGGCTCGGCATCGTGGCGGGGGACCGGAGGCAGGAACCGCCCCGCAGCGGCGCACGCACAGGAGGAACCTCATGCTCGGCACCGATTTCCGCAAGGGATCGCCCAACTGGCTCGACCTCGGGAGCCCCGACACCGACGGGGCCGTCTCGTTCTACACCGGCGTCTTCGGCTGGGAGTACGTCTCCCTCGGCCCGGAAACGGGCGGCTACGGCTTCTTCCAGGTCGACGGCAAGACCGTCGCCGCGCTGGGGCCGCTCACCGAGGAGGGCGCCACCCCGGCGTGGATGCTGCACTTCAACACCCCGGACATCCAGGAGACGACCGCCGCCGTCAAGGCGGGTGGCGGAGTCGTGCGCATGGAGCCCGGGGACGTCATGGGCGAGGGCTGGCTGGCGCAGTTCACCGACCCGCAGGGTGCGGAGTTCGCGTGCTGGCAGCCGGGGAAGACCCCGGGGCTGGGGCTGACCTCCGCAGTGAACAGCCTGGTCTGGGCGGAACTGCACGCCCCCGACCCGGTCGCGGCCGTCGAGTTCTACGCCGGCGTCTTCGGGTGGCGCTCCGCCGAGATGGAAGCACCCGGGATGACCTACCGGGTGCTGAGCATCGCCGACGGGGACCAGGAGGACGGCTCCTTCGGCGGAGTCGCACCGCAGGGCGACGGCGCCGGCCAGGGCGCCGGGGCGAACGAAGTACCGCGCTGGGTGCCGTACTTCAACGTCGCCGACGTGGATGCGACCGTAGCCGCCGTCCGGGGCGGCGGGGGCTCGGTCCTCATGCCCGCCGCCGACGTCCCGGAGGTCGGCCGGATGGCGTGGACCGCGGACCCGACGGGAGCGGTGTTCGCCCTGCTCACTCCGGACCCGCGGATGTAGGTGCGGGTGGTGTGGCTACCGGCCGAGGTACTTCGGGGTGCGGCGCTCCACGAAGCTGGCGACCCCCTCGTTCGCGTCGGCCGTGGTCATGTTGAGCTCCTGGGCGGTGGCTTCGGCGGCGAGCGCCGTCGCCCGGTCACTGTCCAGGGAGGCGTTGACCAGCTGCTTCGTCAGGGCCAGGGCGCGGGTGGGGCCCTGCGCGAGGCGCTCCGCCCACTCCCGGGCGGTCTCCTCCAGGGCCTCGGCGGGCACCACCTTGTTCACCAGGCCGAGCCGCTCGGCCTCGGCGGCGGGGACGGCGTCCCCGAAGAACATCAGCTCCTTCGCCTTCTGCGGACCGAGGAGGCGGGGGAGCAGGTACGCGCCTGCGCCGTCGGGGACCAGGCCGCGCCGGACGAACACCTCGATGAAACGGGCCGGTTCGGCGGCGATGACCAGGTCGCAGGCGAGCGCGAGGTGTGCGCCGATGCCGGCTGCGGTGCCGTTCACGGCGGCGAGGACCGGCTTCTCGCAGTCGAGCACGGCCGTGATCAGGCGCTGCGCGCCGAGCCGGATCATGCGGGCCACGTCCCCGGCGACCCGCTCCGCCGGGGCGGCCGGAGCCCCGCGCAGGTCGGCGCCCGCGCAGAAGCCCTTGCCGGTGGCGGTGATGACGACGGCCCGCACGTCGGGGTCGGCGGAGGCTTCGGCGAGCAGTGCGATGACGCGCTCGCGCTGGTCCCAGGTGACGGCGTTCATGGCCTCCGGCCGGTTGAGCGTGATCCAGGAGACGCCGCTCTCGAAGCGGTGGAGGACTTCGTCCTCGGGGGTGAGGGGCATGGGGGCTCCCGTTCGTGGGGTGGGGTGGGGTGGGAGGGGAGGGGGCGGGAGGGGTGCGGGGCTGCGGGGCACGGGGCCCCCTCTTCGAGCCGGTCCGGCGTGAGGACCGGGTCCGGGCCGGCCCGGGGAACGGTGGAAGGGCGGGTAGGGGATTCCGGCCCGCGCAGCGGTGTACCGGGGGACGGGACCCGGGGCCGGGTACGGCCCGCGCGGTGGGCGGGGTCAGCGGCAGATGGCGAGGGCATCCAGCGCCACTGCTCCCTGGCCCCGGGGGAGGACCATCAGCGGGTTGATGTCCAGCTCGGCGAGATCGTCGCCCAGTTCCATCGCCATCCGCTGGACCCGGAGGATGACCTCCACCAGCGCGTCGACGTCGGCGGGGGGCGCTCCCCGTACGCCCTCCAGCAGTGCGTACCCGCGGAGTTCCCCCAGCATCGCCCGCGCCTGGTCCTCGCCGAACGGCGGCACCCGTACGGCCACGTCGTGCAGCACCTCCACCAGGACCCCGCCCAGCCCCACCGTCACCGTGGGGCCGAAGAGCTCGTCCTGGGTGACTCCGACGACCATCTCGACGCCGCGCTCCACCATCTGGCAGACGAGGATCCCGTCCAGCGGGACGTTCTCGTAGCGTGCGATGTCCGTCAGCTCGCGGTAGGCGTCGCGGATCTGGCTGGCCGAGGTCAGGCCGATCTTCACCAGTCCCAGCTCGGTCTTGTGCGCGAGCTGCGGGCCCGAGGCCTTCATGACCACCGGGTAGCCGACCAGCCCGGCCGCCCGTACCGCCGCGGCCGCGCTGGTCACGAGCTGCTCCCTGGGCACCCGTATCCCGTAGGCGCGCAGGAGCTGCTTCGCCGCGTGTTCGCTGAGCTGCTGGCCCGGGCGCATGAGGGCCTGGGCTTTGCGGAAGGAGGGCGAGGTGGTGCGGGGGGCGTCCTCGAAGGGGGAGCGGTAGGCGGTGGTGAAGCGGTGGTGGCCGAGGTACGCGCGGACGGCGGTGATGCAGTTGCCGAAGGTGCGGAAGGTCGCGACCCGGGAGGAGCCGAGGAGCGTGGTGCGGTAGGCCTCCTCCGTGCCGACCGGGGAGCCCCAGATCACGCAGACCAGCTTGTCGGTCTGCTCGGCCGCGTCCACCAGGTCCTGCGCGAGCTTGTCGCTCATGGGAGGGAAGGGGCCCGTGATCGGACAGATCAGGACGCCTACGGAGGGGTCCGCGAGGATCGCGTCGATGATCTTGCGGCCGCGCCAGTCGCCGACGGGGTGGCCGCCGTTGTCCACGGGGTTGGAGACGCCCAGGTACTCCGGGATCCACTGGTGCAGCTCGTCCTGCTTGGCCTGGGAGAGGGTGGGGATGCTGAGCCCCGCCTCGGTCGCCAGGTCGGAGAAGTGGGCGCCGGTGCCGCCGGAGATGGAGTAGACGACGACCCCGTCGGCGAGCGGCTTGCGGGCCCGGGCGAGGAGGGCCGCGGTGTCCTGGAGTTCGTCCAGTCCGTCGACCCGGATGACGCCGAACTGCCGCATGGCGGCGTCCACGACGGTGTCCGCGCCGGTCAGCTTCCCGGTGTGCGAGGCGGCCATGCGGGCGCCGGTCTCCGTGCGGCCGACCTTGACGGCGACGACGGGCACGCCGTTGCGGGCGGCCCGGTCGGCGGCGAGGAGGAACTGCCGGCCGTCCTTGAGGCCCTCCACGTAGCAGGCGATGGCCCCGACCTCGGGCTGCTCGGCGAAGTAGGAGATGAAGTCGGAGGTTTCGAGGTCGGCCTCGTTGCCGGTGGGCGCCCAGTGGGAGAGGCGGATGCCCAGCTCCTGGAGGGTGTAGACCGGCCGGCCCTGGTGGCCGGACTGGGTGATCAGCGCGATGGCCGGGCCGTCGAGGTCCTCGCGGAACTTCTCGAAGGCGTTGAGGTTCGTGTTGGGGCCCAGCAGGCGCAGCCCCGACTGCCGTACGGCGGCGCCGAGGCGGGCCTGCGCGGCGGCGCCCTCGTCTCCGGTCTCGGCGAAGCCGGAGGCGAAGGCGACGGCGAACTTCACCTTGGCCTCGGCGAGCTGCTCCACGACGGGCAGCGGATCGGCCACGAGGAGGACGGCCAGGTCCACCTGCTCGGGCAGATCGGCCACGGAGGCGTGGCACGGCAGCCCGAAGACCGTGGCCCGGGTGGGGTGTACGGGGTGCAGCCGGGCACCCACGCGTTCCGCCCAGGCGATGAGCTGGCGGGTGATGCCGGTGTTCGGTCTGCCGTCGGCGTCCGAGGCGCCGATGACCGCCACGGACTCGGGCCGGAAGAACCGGTCCAGGTCGGGGGCGTCGGCGTGCAGGGGCCGACCGCTGACGTCCAGTGCGACCGTGTCCTCGGCGGACGGAGCCGCTGTGGAGTGGACGGCCGTCCTGGGGGTCTCCCCGCAGGCCTCGACACGTGCGCGGAAGTCGGTGGTGAGGGTGCCGTGAGTAGATCCAAGCATCGTTCCGCCCGCTCCTGCTCGATGAACCTCGACGAATCTCAATAACTGACGCGTAGTCAGATTACTGAACTGACGTGCCGTCAGGAACAGGGATGCACAGGAAAGCTGGTGGAGGTGATGTGTGGAACGCCCGCGGCCCGGCTTCCGGGAACACCCCGGAAGGGTCCCGGGTGGGTTCCGGGCGGCCTTTCGCCATGACGTCCGGCGTGGTGTCCGGCGTGGCTCCGGTGTCGTCCAGGGAACGGTCGCAGATCGCCGGGAGCCGGTCCAGACCAGTATTCGGCCGAGGTCAGGGGGTCTGGGGTGGCCGGGTGGCGGCGGTCGCCGCCGGCCGTCCGGCCCCGCCGCTCCAGGTGCCGCTCACCACTCCCGGGGGGCGATGAGCGCCTCGACGTCCGCGTCCGCGAATCCGTACGCCGAGGCCACGAACGCGAAGTCCTCGGCTATTTCCTCGCGCGCCACGGTCTCGATTTCGCTCCCCGCGGCCTCGAAATCCGCCTCCAGCAGGTTGAACTCCTCGGTCGCCGCCCCCGTCAGCGCGTACAGCGCGGCCAGGTCCGAGGGCTGCTCGGCCTCGATGCGCGCGCACAGGCGGAGCAGGATGGCCCGGCCCTTGTCGAGGACGTGATCGGGGTAGTACGCGTCCCCGTAGAGCGGCTTCAGGAAGGAGCGGGCTGCCACGTGCCGGTTCGCGATCGACATGATGATCCCCCAGGTTTCCGTCGACGGTTCGACGTACCGATGCTGCACCAGGCCACTGACAACGGGCCTGGTGCGGGGGTGGGGGGGTGGGGGGAAAGAGGGCGGGAGGGGGCTTACGGGCCGGCCGTGCGGGCGATGGATTTGGCGATCTTCTCCGCGTCCAGGGCCAGTTCGCGGATGTTGCCGCTGATGGGGTTGGTGAACCCGGTGAAATAGAGGCCCGGGGCGTGGGGCGGGGTGTGGGCGCCGTGCGTACGGGGGCGGCCCCGGTCGTCCAGGACGTCGAGGTCGCCGACCAGGCCCTCCAGGGCGCGGCGGTAGCCGGTGGCCGCGATCACCGCGTCCGGGGTGATCCGCGAGCCGTCCGCGAGGACCACCTCGGCCCCGTCGAAGGACGCGACGGCGGCCACGGGCTTCACCCGGCCCGTGCGGACCGCGTCGATCAGGCCGACGTCCTGGAGCGGGATCGCCCCCTGCTTGACCCTGCTGTACAGGCCGGTCGTGGGGCGCGGGAGTCCGTACGCGGACAGGTCCGGGACGGAGGCCTTGCCGACGATCGCACCGAGCCGGTCGACGAGCCGGACGGGCAGGCGCCGGACCAGGATCCCGGTCCGCTGCGCGGGCCAGCCGGCGGTGGAGCGGCGCAGGATGTGCGGGGCCGTGCGCACCGCGAGCCGGACCCGGGCGGCGCCGCCTTCGGCGAGGTCGACCGCTATCTCGGCGCCGGTGTTGCCGACGCCGACGACGAGGACGTCCTGTCCGGCGTACGGGGCGGGGTTGCGGTACTCGGCGGCGTGGGCGAGGGGGTTGGGATAGGTGTCCAGGCCCGGCCAGTCGGGGAGGAGGGGAGTGTGGTTGAACCCGGTCGCGACCACGACCGCACGGGCCGCCATCACGCGGCCGCCGGTGGCGTGCAGGGTCCAGCCGGGGGCGTCGGGGAGGGAGTCCGCGGAGGGCTCGACGCGGGTCACCTCGATGCCGGTGGCGATCTCCAGCTCGTGGAACTCGGCGTACTTCTCCAGGTAGCGCACCACGTTCTCGCGCGCCACCCACCGGCCGAAGCGGCGCGGCATGGCCAGCCCCGGGAGGGCGGACAGCCGGCGCGTGGTGTGCAGGTGGAGGCGGTCGTAGTGGCGCCGCCACGAAGCGCCGACCGCCTCCGACTTCTCCACGACCACCGCGCGGACCCCGCGGGCGCGCAGCGCGGCGGCGACGGCGAGGCCGCCGGGGCCGGCGCCGATCACGTAGACCGGGCGGGGCTCGGTGGACAGGTCGGGTGCTGCGGGGACTGCGGGCATGAGGTGTGAGCGTATCGCCGTACGGGGGCGGTGGGTCTCGGACGAGGAGGGAATCGGTTGCGGATCGATTACGGGGAGTGGTGGGAGGTGGGGTGGGCTGTCGCGGCGGGCGGGGCGTCGTGGGCGGGGCGTCGTGGGTGGAGCGTTGGGGGGCGGGGGCTTGTGGGATGGGGTGGGATCCGGTGAACTGACGGGACGTCAGATGGGTGATGCGCCTCGGAGGAGTGGTGTCGTGAGTACTGGAGCCGGTATGGCTGCGCGGTTCGACCTGCCGGAGATCGACGACTTCACGCGGCCCTACTGGGACGGGGCGGCGGAGGGGCGGCTGTTGCTGCGCCGCTGCGGGGAGTGCGGCAAGGCGCACCACTACCCGCGGGAGTTCTGCCCGGCCTGCTGGGCGGGGGAGGACCGGGTGACGTGGGAGACGGCGAGCGGGCGGGCCACGCTCTACACCTGGTCGGTGATCCACCGCAACGACCTGCCGCCCTTCGGGGAGCGGGTGCCGTACGTGGCGGCGGTGGTGGACCTCGCGGAAGGGCCGCGGATGATGACCGAGGTCGTCGGCGCGGAGGGGGCGGAGCTGCGGGTGGGCATGGACCTGGTGGTGGCCTTCCGGGAGGCGGCGGAGGGGGTCTGGGTGGCGGTCTTCGCGCCCAGCGCGGTCTGAGTGGGGGTGGGGGCGCCCGCCTGCCATGCGGTGCCTTGTGCGGTGCTTCTGCCGTGGCCCTGCCGTCGCCCTGCCGTGCCCTGCCGTGCCGTGCCAGTGCCACGCTCGTGTTCCCGTCCCGTGCCTGTCCCGTGCCCGCGGGGGCGGGGGCGGGGGCGGGGACGGCTGCGGGTGGTTTGGCCCTGCGGGGCGGAGTCCCCTACCCGCCCTTCGCCCGTTCCCCGGGCGCTGCCCGGACCCGGTCCTCAAGCGCCGGACGGGCTGGGGAGGGGTGCCGGGTTGTGCTCGGACTCCCTGGGGTTCCGCCCCCGGACCCGGTCCTCAAGCGCCGGACGGGCTGGGGAGGGGTGCCGGGCTGTGCTCGGACTCCCTGGGGTTCCGCCCCTGGACCCGGTCCTCAAGCGCCGGACGGGCTGGGGAGGGGTGCCGGGCTGTGCTCGGGGCCCTTGGGACCCCGGGCGCCGGACGGCTTGAGGGACGGGTGGCTGGGGGGCTTGGTCAGGGCCACAGGAGGTGGTGGGTCCAGGGGGTGGTGGGGGTGCGGGTGTACTGGAGGCGGGTGTGGAGGCGGGACGCGTCTCCCTGGAAGAACTCGATCTCCGTGGGGGACAGGACGTACCGGGTCCACGTCGGCACCGGGGCGTCCGGCTCCGCGCCGGCCCGTTCCCAGGACTCCGCCGCGGCGGCGGCCAGCTCCTCCCGGGAGGTCAGCACCTCGCTCTGCCGGCCCGTCAGGGCAGCCGCCAGCGCCCCGCGCGTGCGGGCCGCCAGGTCGGCCCGGCTCTCCACCGCGTCGCAGGCTGTGACCCGTCCCCGGATGCGGATCTGGCGCGCCACCGCCGGCCAGTAGAAGCCCAGCGCCGCCGCCGGCTGCGCGGCCAGCTGCCGGCCCTTCGTGCTCGTGGAGTGCGAGGCGAAGTGCAGGCCGCGCTCGTCGGCGTCGTGCAGCATGAGCGTCCGTACGTCGGGCAGCCCGTCCGCGTCCACCGTCGCCAGGCTCATCGTGTGCGGCTCGGGCTGCCCCGCCTTGGCGGCGTGCGTGAACCACTCCCGGAACAGTTCGAGCGGCTCGGCCGGTGCGGCGGACGTGTCGAAGGAGGGCAGCGGGCCGTCCCAGACGCGCAGGGAGTGCAAGGTGGTGTGGAAGTCGCTCACGTCGCTCGTCATTGCCCCATCGAACACCACACGGCCGTCCCGTCACGGCGAGGTGCGCGTTCTCCGTGCTTCACGTGAGGGGGGAGGGCGGGGAGGCGTAGGAAGGAACAGCGGTCCGCCCGGAACGGGTTCGCGTACCGAGGGCGGGCCTGCGACCGTGGCCACGTGACAGAGGACATGACGATGCAGCTAGCCCGGCCGGTCACGAGGTGGTCGGCCGGATCGATTCGGATCACCAGCCGAGTGGTCGGCGCCGGAGGGATCTCGGCGCGCCTGGGGATCGCGCCGGACGAGCAGTTCGAGCGGGGCAGCCCGATGAGTCCTCGTCATCCGTCCGGTGCGCGGCGGGAGAGCAGTGTCTGGATCCGACGGAGCGGACTGGGCGACGCCAGCGAGCTCGCGGATCACGTCCGAGCGCTGGTCGGACTCGTCGACGGGTGCCGCGAGGAGCTGGCGCGCCTGTCCGCCGACTGCTGCCTGGAGCTGCTTCTCGGCTTCGGCAGCGAGAACGGCCAGGGAGGCTGCGTCCTGCCGGCAGGCTTGTTGGCGCAGGTCGGGGCGCTGGGACTCGACATCGTGCTCGACCTCTATCCGCCCGAGTCGGCGGCAGCGGCTGCTCAGGGATGACGAACGGGGGCGCCCCGGCCGACCTGTTCGGTCGGGCGGGGCGCCCCCGTGGACGTCCGGACGAGTCAGTACGACGTGTCAGCAGGACGTCTGGGCGTCACGGCATCAGTCGAGGACGTCCGGGATGGGCTCGGTGGCGCTGCGCTGGAGCGTCGACGTGGTGGCCGGGCCGGCGGCCCAGTCGATGAGCTTGATCGCGTCCGCGTAGCGCTCCTCGTCCTTCAGCAGGACGCCGATGACCGTCTTGCCGTTGCGGGTCGCGGAGAAGACGATGCACTTGCCCGCGGCCGTGCCGGTGCCGGTCTTGACGCCGATGGCGCCGGGGACCCCGTACCCGGTGGGGCTGGGCTGGATCAGCAGGTTGGTGTTCTTCCACGTGGCGACGGTGGAGGTACCGCCACTGCTGTACGAGGTGGCCTTGACGAGCGCCTTGAAGGTGGTGCCCTTCATCGCTGCGCGGGTGAGCTTGGCGAGGTCGCGCGCGGTGGTGAGGTTGGCACCGGTCGGCGAGATGCCGTCGAAGGTGTCGTAGGTGGTGTTGGTCATGCCGAGGACCTTCGCCTTGGCGTTCATCTTGGCGATGAAGGACTGGACGCGGGCCGCCCTGGTGGTGCCCGAGCCGAAGGTGTCGGCCAGCGCGTAGGCGGCGTCGCAGCCCGAGGGCAGCATCAGCGCGTACAGCAGCTGGCGGACGGTCGGGGTGGCGCCCGCCTTCAGGTAGGCCGAGCTCGCGCCCTCCCGGTAGACGTAGTCCAGGTAGGCCTGCTGGACGGTGACCTTCTTGTTCAGGTCGATGCCCGACGAGGTGAGGACGACGTAGGCCGTCATGATCTTCGTCGTGCTGGCGCTCTGACGCTTGGTGTCGCCGTACTTGGAGGAGAGCGTGCTCCCCGTGACGCTGTCCATGACGAAGTGCGAAGCAGCTGTGGTCGCGGGTGCGGAGGCGGCCTCGGCCGGTGCGCCGACCGCGATGAGGGCGCCCGTGGCGACGGTGATGGCGAGAGCGGCGCGGGAGCGCCGCAGCAGGTTCGATATCAAGTCAGTTCCCGTGATGGCTGGAGATTCCCCGAGGGGGGTGTGGGCACCGAGGTGCCGGCCCCTCCGGGAGCTTACGCAGCCTGACCGACAAGGAGATCGGTCCCGTCCGATAATGAGGGTGCCCGTGGAGCGGAACAGCCGCCCGTGCCCGAGGCTATGGCTCCCTGTGGGCGGGTTCCGCCGCGTTTGCGCACCTGAGCCGCGCCGCCGGCCGCGCCGCGGGGGATGACGAACGGGGGCGCCCCGGCCGACCTGTTCGGTCGGGCGGAGCGCCCCCGTGGACGTCCGGATGTGTCAGCAGGACGTGCCGGCGGGACGTCTGGGCATCACGACGTCACGACGTCACGACGTCACGACGTCAGTCGAGGACGTCCGGGATCGGCTCGGTGGTGCTGCGCTTGAGCGTCGTGCCGGCGGCCGGGCCGAGGGCCCAGTCGGTGAGCTTGATCGCGTCCGGGTAGCGGTCCGTGGCCTTCAGCAGGACGCCGATGACCGTCTTGCCGTTGCGGGTCACGGAGAAGACGAGGCACTGGCCCGCGGCGGTGCCGCTCCCCGTCTTGACGCCGATGGCGCCCGGGGTCTGGTAGCCGTTCCCGGGCTTGATCAGCAGGTTGGTGTTCGACCACGTGGCATAGGTGGACGTTCCGTCACTGCTGTACGAGGGGGTCTTCACGATCGCCTTGAAGGTGGTGCCCTTCATCGCGGCGCGGGTGAGCTTGGCGAGGTCGCGCGCGGTGGTGAGGTTGGCACCGGTCGGCGAGATGCCGTCGAAGCTGTCGTAGGTGGTGTTGGTCATGCCGAGGGTCTTCGCCTTGGCGTTCATCTTCGCGATGAAGGACTGGACGCGGGCCGCCCTGGTGGTGCCCGAGCCGAAGGTGTCGGCCAGCGCGTAGGCCGCGTCGCAGCCCGAGGGCAGCATCATCCCGTACAGCAGTCGGCGGACGGTGGGGGTGGCGCCGGCCTTCAGGCCGGCCGAGCTGCCGCCCTCCCGGTAGACGTAGTCCAGGTGCTCCTGCTGGACCGTGACCCGCTTGTTGAGGTCGAGGCCCGGCGAGGTGAGGACGACATAGGCCGTCATGATCTTCGTGGTGCTGGCGACCTCGCGCTTGGTGTCACCGAGCTTGCTGGAGAGCGTGGCCCCCGTGGTGCCGTCCATCAGGAAGGCGGAGGTGGCGGTGGTCGGCGGTCCGGACACGGCGGCCTGGGCCGGCGAGCCGACCGCGATGAGGGCGCCGGTGGCGACGGTGACGGCGAGAGCGGCGCGCGAACGCCGCAGGAGGTTCGATATCAAGTCAGGTCCCGTGATGGCTGGAGATTCCCCGTAGGGGCCGTGGGCACCGAGGTGCCGGCCCCTCCGGGAGCTTACGCAGCAGGACCCGCGGGGAGATCAATCCCGCCCGAGAACGAGGGTCCCCGAGGAGCAGAACCAGCCGCCGGTGCCCGAGGCGACCGCCACCCGGGGAAGGGCTCCGCCGCGTTTGCGTACTTGGCCCGCGCCTGCCTCGCCGCGGAGTTGGCGCACCGCCTCGACCAGCAGGAACAGTCCGCGCATGCCGGGATGGCAGGCGGAGAGTCCACCGCCGTCCGTATTCACCGGGAACCCGCCGTCCCTCAACAGGCGGCCCTTCTCCACGAATGCGCCGCCCTCGCCCTTCGCGCAGAAGCCGAGGTCCTCCAGGGTGACCAGTGTCATGTAGGTGAAGGCGTCGTAGATTTCGGCCAGATCCACATCCGCCGGGGTGAGCCCCGCGCGGTCGAAGGCCCGGCGGCCCGAGACGGCGGCGGGGGAGACGGTGAAGTCCTCCCACTCCGACATCGTGGTGTGCGAGACGGCGGTGCCGGAGCCGAGGATCCAGACGGGCTCCTTGGCCGTGTCCGGTACGTAGTCCTCCGCGGCCAGCAGGACCGCGCAGCCGCCGTCCGAGCGGATGCAGCAGTTCAGCTTCGTGAAGGGGTCCGCGATCATCCCGGAGGACAGCACGTCGTCGACCGTGATGGGGTCGCGGAACATCGCGTCCGGGTTGGTGGCGGCGTTGGTCCGCGCCTGCACCGCCACCTCGGCGAGCTGCTCCAGCGTCGTGCCGTACTCGTGCATGTGGCGGCGTGCCGCCATCGCGTACTTGGAGACCAGCGTGTGGCCGTACGGGACCTCGAACTGCAGCGGTCCCCGCGCCCCGAAGGAGAGGTTGGAGGTCCGGCGGCGGGCCTTGATGTCGGCGCGCGCGGTGGATCCGTAGACGAGGAGGACCGCGTTGGCGTGGCCGGCCGCGATGGCGTCGGCGGCGTGGGCGGCCATGACCTCCCAGGTGGAGCCGCCCACCGAGGTGGAGTCGACCCAGGTGGGGCGCAGGCCCAGGTACTCGGCGACCTCCACGGGCGCCAGGATGCCGAGGCCGGCGGAGGCGAAGCCGTCGATCACCGACCGGTCGAGGCCGGAGTCGGCCAGGGCCCGGCGGGCGGCCTGCGCGTGCAGGGCGTACGGGGTGGGGCCGTCCACCCGGCCGCAGTCCGAGAGGGCGACGCCGACGACGGCGACCCGGCGGCGGGGCCGGGCCTGAGGGCCGGCGGTCTCGGAGGCGGAGGCGGAGAGGGGTCCAGGCGTGGCAGGCATGGAGCGACGGTACAACTGACGTACCGTCAGATGCTAGAGGGGCCCCTTCGGCCGCTTCGGGAGGTCCGCCCCCTGTGCTTATGGCGCCGCCCGCCCTAACATGACGGCCCGTCAGATACGGGGAGGAGCCCGACGATGGATGCCGCCTTCACCGCGGAGCAGGACGAGATACGGCGTACCCTGCGCGAGATCCTGGGCAAACGCTGCGGCCCGGACGAGGTCAAGGCCGCCGTCCGCACCGCCGCCGGATACGACCACGAGCTGTGGCAGCAGCTCGCCCGGCAGCTCGGACTGCCGGGCATCGCCGTGGCCGAGGAGTACGGAGGCGTCGGCTGCGCCCCCGCCGACCTGGCCCTGGCCTGCGAGGAGACCGGGCGGGTGCTGCTGCCCTCGCCGCTGTTGGCCACCGCCGTACTCGCCGTGCCGCTGATCACCGCGCTGGGGACCGGCGCCCAGCGCTCCGCCCTGCTCCCGCCACTCGCGGCGGGCGCACTCACCGCCGCACTCGCCGTACCCGGCCCCGCCCTGGCCACCGCCCTCGCCCTGACCGGGGACAACGCCCCGGGCGAATGGGCCGGCGGCGGCCGCGCCGGCGGCGTGCAGGCCCGCGCCGTGGACGGCGGCTGGCGGCTGTACGGGGAGGTGGCCCAGGTGCTCGACGGGCACGGCGCCTCGCTGCTGCTGGTCGCCGCGCACGCGGGAGGCTTCGCCCGCAGCCGCACCCTGCTGTTCCTCGTACGGGAGGACGCACCCGGACTCGTACGGGCCCGGCAGACCACCCTGGACGAGACCCGCCCGCAAGGGCGGATCCAACTGCGCGACGTACCGGCCGAGTTGCTGGGAGGCGACGGCGCCGACGTGGCCGGAGCCCTCGCCGCCACCGGACGCGGCGCCGCCGCCGTCCTGGCCGCCGAGGCGGTCGGCGCGGCCGGGCAGGCGCTCGCCCGCACCGTGGAGTACGTCCAGCAGCGCGAGCAGTTCGGCCGGGTCATCGGCTCGTTCCAGGCGGTCAAACACCGCCTCGCCGACCTCTACGTACAGGTCCAGGCGGCCCGCTCCGCCGCCTACTACGCCGCCTGGGACCCGCAGCAGGGCGGACTCGCCCTGGCCCAGGCACTGGAAGCGCTGCGGATCACCGCCGGCGAGGCCATCCAACTGCACGGCGGCATCGGCTTCACCTGGGAGCACGACGCGCACCTGTACTTCAAGCGGGCGGCCGCCGACGAACTGCTCTTCGGCCCCGTCCACCGGCTGCGCGCCCACGCCGCGGAAGCCGCCGGACTGTTCGCCCCCGCGGCCCGCGCCGCCACCCCCGCGGCCGCAGCGGCATCCGCACCCGCATCCACGCCCGCCCCCACCCCCGCCCCGCAGAACGAGAAGGTGGCCGTCTGATGGCGCCCGGAGTCAAGCTGATGCAGAAGGTCTCCTCGACCATGCTGTTCGCCAAGATCGCGCCGCACTTCATCCCCGCCATGGACAAGGCGGTGCACAAGCTGACCCGCGGCAAGGTCATCCTCAGCGCACAGATGCTCCCCGGCGTGATCCTCACCGCCAAGGGGGCCAAGACCGGCGCGCCGCGCACCACCCCGCTCGCGTGCATGCCGGAGCAGGACGGAGCGAGCTGGGTGCTGATCGGCTCGAACTTCGGCCGCCCCGGACACCCGGCATGGACCGGGAACCTGCTCAAGAACCCCGACGCGGAGGTGAGCTGGAAGGGTCAGGACATCGCCGTACGCGCCCGCCTGCTGGCGGGTGAGGAACGCGCGGCGGCGTGGCAGGCGGTGCTGAAGTTCTGGCCGCCGTACGCGGCGTACCAGGCGCGCATCGAGCGCGAGATCCGGTTGTTCCGCCTGGAGCGTCGCTGATCGCGGCGGAAGTCCCCGTAGTGGAAGTCCCGTAGCGGAAGTCCCGGAGGGGTGGCGGCGCAGGTGGCCGCCGAAGGCGCGGCGGACCCGGTGGGGGTCCGCCGCTCACTTCGTGGGCTTCTTGCCCGTGATGCCCAGGTGGACCAGGAGCGCCAAATTGGGCTTCAGTTCCGCCTGCTTGACGCCCCAGGTCTGGAAGCCCTTCTGGTGCGAGGCGACCGCCGCGAGCATGGCGACCAGCGAACCGGCCATCGCCGCCGGGCTCACGTCCTTGTCGACCTTGCCCTTGGCCTGGAGCTCCTTCATCGACTCCGTGAGGGAGTTGGTGACGGAGTTGAGGATCTTCATGCGGATCTTGTAGAACCGCTTGTCGCCCTCGGCCGCGCCGAGGTCGACGACCCGCAGGATCGCGTCGTTGCGCCGCCAGAACTCCAGGAATCCATCGACGAGTTCCTCGGCCGCAGCCCAGCCCGCCTTGCCGACCCACGCGCGCCCCTCGACCAGCGAGGTCAGCTGCGCACCCTCGTTGGCCATGCGCTCCGCGATCTCCAGGACGGCGCCTTCGACGTCCGGGAAGTACTGGTAGAAGGTCGCGGGGGAGGTGCCGGCCTTGCGGGCGACGTCGATCACTTTGACGTCGCGGTACGGCGAGGAGCTGAGCATCTCGCTGAGGCAGTCGAGCAGCTTCTGCCTCGTCGCCTGACCGCGCCGGCCGGCAACGCGGCCGTCGACGGTGCGTACTTGTCCTGTCATGCCGTCAGCTTACCGAGGGGTGATCGGGGCGCGATTCGGCCGCCTGCAAATGGGGTGACGGGACGCCTGGCCTGGGCGTAAGCCCCTCCCGGCCCCTCGTCGCGACGGATTCCGGCCGGGCGGGCGGCCCGGGCGCGCCGTCCGGGTTCGAAGCGTATCCCCCGAATAGTCTTATCAACAGGCTGTGGACAAGTTTTCGGGCACATCATGATCCGGAGGACATGGCTGGGCGAGCGAGGCAGAACGTGCGCGGAGGGTGCACACCCTTGCACACCCCCGCACAACGGAAGGAACCGGGCTCATGGCCGCATTCGCAGAAGGCTCGCCCTGCTGGGTCGACGCCTCCCTGCCGGACGTGGAAGCCGGCAAGCGCTTCTACGGTGAGCTCTTCGGGTGGACCTTCTCCGAGGGCGCGGGACCCGAGTACGGCCACTACACCCAGGCCTACAGCCGCGGCCGCAACGTCGCCGCCCTCGCCCCCAAGCCCGACGGCCGGATGCCGACCGTCTGGGGGATCTACCTCTACACGACCGACGCGTACGCCTGCGCCCAGCGCATCCGCGCCGCCGGCGGCCAGATGGTGATGGATCCGATGCCGGTCGGCCCCTACGGGACCGCCGCGATGGCCGCCGACCCCGGCGGGGCCGTCTTCGGCCTGTGGCAGCCCGGCACCCACCACGGCTTCGACGCCCAGAACGAGCCCTACACGTACTGCTGGTCCGAGGTGTACACCCGGGCCCGCGACGCCGTGGACGTCTTCTACGCCAAGGTCTTCGGCTACGTCCCCGAGGACCAGAACGACGACGAGTCGGGCATCGAGTACCGCGTCTGGTCCCCGCCCGGCAAGGCGCCCGGCTCGGAGACCGCCGTCCTCGGCCGCAGCCTGATCACCGACGCCTTCCCGGAGATCATGCCCGCGCACTTCCTCGCGTACTTCGCCGTCCCGGACTGCGACCAGTCCGTGGCGATGGTGCAGCGCCTCGGCGGCCGGGTCACCGCCGACCCCTTCGACACCCCGTACGGGCGCATCGCGGTGGTCGCGGACAACCAGGGCGCCGTCTTCGGGCTCCTCTCGGAGCCGCGCACGAGGACGGGCGGCTAGCGGGCCGGCGGGCTGGTGGCCTGCCGGCCCGGCGGCCTACGGATTCACGGTGACGTCGTCCCGGCGGCTCTCGGCGTTGAGGTGCTTGCCGTCCGCGTCGCGGTAGCGGGCGAGCCAGGCGCCGGTGCCTTCGCCCGTGAACTTGTGGACGAAGGCGCCCGTCGCGGTGGTCTTCGAATGGCCCTTGTAGACGTAGTCCTGGCTGCCGGCGGGCTGGAAGTAGAACAGCACCGTCTGGCCGCCGTAGGCCTTCGCCGGGGTCTCGTGGCGGAGGACGCCCTTGATGAAGAAGGTCTCGCCCTTGCGCAGCGGCTCCGGCGCCGCGTTGAACTTCGTGAACTCCGTCGCCGTCCGCGTCAGCCGGACCGGCTCGGTGACGGAGCCCTGAATGCGGGGCGCGGCGGCGTACCGGAGCCGCCAGTAGCCGTCCCCCTCGGCCGGCACCGTCTGGTCGAACCGGGCGGTGGCGAAGTCCACGGAGAGCACGGTGCGCGTCGTCCAGGCCGTCTTGCCGTCGGCCGAGTACTGCACCTCGACGAGGGCGGGAGTCTGGCTGAGGGGCTTGTGGGCGAGGCCCCCGGTGAACGTCACGCCGGCGGCGCCGATGGTGGCCTTGACGTCCGTGAAGTAGCTGACCTCGACGACCTCGGCCTTCGTGGCGGCGATCACGTACTGGAGCCACGGGGACCTGCCGCCCGCCCACGTGGTCTTCACCGGGCCGCCACGGGACATCAGCAGCTGCCGCTCGAACCGGCCGTCCGCCCGCGTCGTGGGCTCGCCGGTGAGATCCGCGAGCATCGGCGTGCCCTCGGGGACGGGCTTGCGCGTGCCGTCCGCGGCGATCCTCACGGCCTGGCCCGTGATCCTGGACGTCGATCCGTAGCGGGCCTTGATCTTCCGGGACTCGGGGTCGAGGACGATCTCGGCCTTCTGGCGGACCGCGCGCGCGGTTTCGCTGCTGCTCCCCGCGCTGATGTCCGGGGTGTCCAGGACGTCGACGCGCACGTCGGTGTGGTCCTCCGTCCCCCGGAAGGTGAACGGAGAGGACAGGTGGCCCCGCGCGTCCGTGGTCGCCTCCTGCGAGGTGCGCTCACCGGAGAGGCGGACCGTGGTGTTCCTGAGCGGGGCGCTCGCCCCCGTCCGCGGGTCGAGAGTGGCGACCTTTGCCGACACGGTGGTCCTGAGGTTGTCGAGGGACACCCCGTCCGCCGCGTCGACCTCGGTGACCACCGCACGCAGCCGGTAGTCGAAGTCCCCGCAGGCGACGGGTGCGGTGTCGGAGCCGAGTTCGAGCGTGTACATCCCCAGTGCGGCCAGCTCGAGCGGCTCCGAGACCAGCTGGAAGTCGGGGAAGACGCCGTCCGGGTCGGTCATCTTGCGGAACGTGTCGACGGTGGCGACGCGCAGACCCGTCTTCTTGTCCCGCAGGTGGACGACGAGGCCCTCGGGCACACCCGTCCCGTCCTGCGCGCTGTGGACGCTGAGGGATCCGTCCTGCTTGGCGTACATGTCCGGCGGGCACGTGCCGGACACGGCCTGCGCCGGCTCCGGCACGGATGCGGCATGCACCGACCCCGGCACGGCCAGGCCCCCGAGCACTGCTGTGGCGACGACGACGGCTGAGGTCACACGGTGACGCACGGATCCCCCCGGATCTTGACGAGCTGAACGGGGACTAGACCCGCGACACCCCCAAGGGGTTGTACGCGTTCCCCCGCGGGCGGGGCCGACCGGCCGACACGCACCGGTCGGCCCCGCCCGCGGGGCCTCCGTAGGGGCGGGAGCAGACGTGCACGGCGTCAAGCGGTGACGCATGTCTACCCCGGCTGCCGACGAGTTGATCCGGTGGCTGGACCCACGAAATCGCCCTGCGGTGGTACGCGGTTCCCCGCACGCGTGCGCAGCCGACCGCCGTGCCGGGGCCGGACCAGGCGCGGGCCTGACAGAATCGGGGGTGCGCGACCCGGGCGGCCCCCGGGGGTGAGACGCTGCACGGGGCAGGGCCCCGCGGCGGCTCGCGCGCATCCGGTGACGTGCAGGCGACGGCGCCGGCGACGGCTGGAAGAGCGGGGACCGCGACGGACCCCGTACGGGGATGGGTGTGGAGGCGAGTGGTGGAGCAGCTGACGCAGCACGACCCGAGACGGATCGGCCCCTTCGAGGTGCTGGGCCGGCTCGGCGCCGGCGGCATGGGGCTGGTCTATCTCGCCCGGTCGGCGTCCGGACGCCGGGTGGCGATCAAGACGGTGCGCACCGAGCTCGCCGAGGACCAGCTGTTCCGCGTCCGCTTCACCCGTGAAGTGGAGGCGGCCCGTGCGGTGTCCGGCTTCTACACCGCGGCGGTCGTCGACGCCGACCCGCGCGCGGCCGTGCCGTGGCTGGCCACCGCGTACGTACCGGCGCCCTCCCTGGAGGAGATCGTCCACGAGTGCGGGCCCATGCCCGCCCAGGCCGTACGGTGGCTCGCCGCCGGCATCGCCGAGGCGCTGCAGTCCATCCACGGGGCGGGCCTGGTCCACCGCGACCTGAAGCCCTCCAACGTGCTCGTCGTCGAGGACGGCCCGCGCGTGATCGACTTCGGCATCGCCAGCGGGGTGTCCAACACCCGCCTGACCATGACGAACGTCGCCGTCGGCACCCCCGCGTACATGTCGCCGGAGCAGGCGAAGGACTCGCGCAGCGTCAAGGGCGCCAGCGACGTGTTCTCGCTCGGCTCCACGCTGGTCTTCGCCGCCACCGGGCACCCGCCGTACCACGGGGCGAACCCGGTGGAGACGGTCTTCATGCTGCTGCGCGAGGGACCGAACCTGGAGGGGCTCCCCGACGAGCTCCGCCCGCTGATCGACTCCTGCATGCAGATGGACGCCACGCAGCGGCCGACCCCGGCCGACCTGCAGGCGCAGCTCGCCCCGCACCTCTTCGAGGGCGGAGACGAGAGCGGTACCGCCTCGGCGTGGCTGCCCGAGCGGGCCGTCGCGATGATCGAGGCCCGGCGGGCCGGCCACCGCAACGCCGCGGCCGCTGCCGCCGCCGCGGCGGC
>NZ_JBEXPT010000039.1:0-50244 GCF_040612195.1 Streptomyces sp. NPDC006450
GGCGAGCGGGGCGAACTCGGACGGCGCATCGCCGAGGCGCTCGGGCCGGGAGTCCGAGCTGGGGCTCCGCCCGCCGCGGCCCTCGCCCAGCACCTGCCAGCCGCCCCGGGTCAGCGTGATGTACGCGCCGCAGCGCAGCCCGTGCAGGGTGCAGGCGTCCCGCAGCCCCCACATCCAGGCGCCGTCCTCCTCGGTCCAGCGCTCGTCGCCGTCGCGGCAGAACAGCAGCACGGCGGTCCGTACCGGGGTCCGTCGCCGCAGGTCGTGAGGAAGGACCCGGCGCAGCCGGGACAGCAGGGCGTTGCGGTACTCCCAGCCGTCGGCCGCGGTGGACCGCTGCACGAAGGAGGCGCTGGCCACGAGCCGCTCCTCGGGCCCGAGCACGGCGATCACCGCCGTGGACGGGACGGGGCTGTGCCGTGAGTGCAGTCCACTGACGACCTCGCGCGGATTGCGCAGGAGCGGGACACCCGACGCCGTCCACTCGGAGGGTTCCAGCAGTCGGCCGTGCCGGCTGGCGCCGCCGGTGGTCGTTCTCAGGGACGTGGTCGAGGGCGGGGCGAATCCGAAGGTCACGGTCCTCCCTTCGGGTACACGCCCGCGAACGGGCACAGCTGGAGTGCGGGCGCGCCACGGCGCGGCTCAGGAGAGCGCCGTCGAGCCGAGCGGGAGCAACACAATTCTCGCGTGGCGCGTGAGCATGCGGCAACGAGCAATTGGAGCCGCCGACCGGAATTCGCCGGTATGCCGTTCATATCCTTGCCCCGGCACGCCGAAGATGACTCCTTCGGTCCAGTCCGGAGCGCCGGCCCCGGGAGAAGCACCCCCTCGGCGCCCGTCCCCCGCAGCGGTCGCGCGCCGAGACGGACGGCTCGTGGGCCGTACGTCACGCTGGGTGAATTGGCCGATTGTCCTAGCCATCGGGTTGCATGGGGGCATGGACAACCTGGAGCTCCGCGCTGAAGCCGATGCCATCCTCGCTGAGCTGGTCGGTGCCCCCGGGGGTTCGGCGCGCCTGCGGGAGGACCAGTGGCAGGCGGTGTCGGCCCTGGTGGAGGAGCGACGGCGGGCGCTGGTGGTGCAGCGCACGGGGTGGGGCAAGTCGGCGGTGTACTTCGTGGCGACGGCCCTGCTGCGCCGTCGCGGCGCGGGCCCGACGGTGATCATCTCGCCGCTCCTCGCGCTGATGCGCAACCAGGTCGACGCCGCGGCGCGGGCCGGGATCCAGGCGCGGACGATCAACTCGGCCAACCCGGAGGAGTGGGAGACGATCTACGGGGAGGTCGAGCGGGGCGAGACCGACGTTCTCCTCGTGAGTCCGGAGCGCCTCAACTCGGTGGATTTCCGCGAGCAGGTGCTGCCCAAGCTCGCGGCCACGACCGGCCTGCTCGTGGTCGACGAAGCACACTGCATCTCCGACTGGGGCCATGACTTCCGCCCCGACTACCGCCGGCTGCGCACCATGCTCGCCGAGCTCGCACCCGGCGTGCCCGTGCTCGCCACCACCGCGACGGCCAACGCACGGGTCACGGCCGATGTGGCCGAGCAGCTGGGCACGGGCGGCGGGGGCGCCCTGGTCCTGCGCGGCGCGCTGGACCGGGAGAGCCTGCGGCTGGGCGTACTGGAGCTGCCGAACGCGGCGCACCGGCTGGCGTGGCTGGGGGAGCGGCTGGGGGACCTGCCGGGCTCGGGGATCATCTACACGCTGACGGTGGCGGCCGCGGAGGAAGTCGCGGCGTTCCTGCGGCAGCGCGGGTATCCGGTGGCTTCCTACACGGGGAAGACGGAGAACGCCGACCGGCTGCAGGCCGAGGAGGATCTGCTCGCGAACCGGGTGAAGGCGCTGGTGGCGACCTCCGCGCTGGGGATGGGCTTCGACAAGCCGGACCTGGGGTTCGTGGTGCACCTGGGCTCTCCCTCGTCCCCGATCGCCTACTACCAGCAGGTGGGCCGTGCGGGGCGCGGCGTGGACCACGCCGACGTGCTGCTGCTGCCGGGGCGGGAGGACGAGGCGATCTGGGCGTACTTCGCTTCGGTGGGATTCCCGCCCGAGGAGCAGGTCCGGCGGACCCTGGACGTACTGGAGCAGGCCGGGCGGCCGTTGTCGCTGCCGGCGCTGGAGCCCTTGGTGGACCTTCGGCGTTCGCGGCTGGAGACGATGCTCAAGGTCCTGGACGTGGACGGGGCGGTCAAGCGCGTGAAGGGTGGCTGGACCTCCACCGGACAGCCGTGGGCGTACGACGCGCAGCGCTACGAGTGGGTGGCCCGGCAGCGGCAGGCCGAGCAGCAGGCCATGCGGGACTACGTGGCGACCACGGGGTGCCGCATGGAGTTCCTGCAGCGCCAGCTCGACGACGAGCAGGCGACCCCGTGCGGCCGCTGCGACTCCTGCGCCGGGCCCTGGCTCGACCCCGCCGTGTCCAGCGGGGCCCTCGACACGGCGACCGGTGAGCTCGACCGCCCCGGTGTCGAGATCGAGCCCCGCCGCATGTGGCCCTCGGGCATGCCCGCGGTCGGCGTCGACCTCAAGGGCCGCATCCCCGTCGGGCAGCAGGCGGCCACCGGGCGGGCGCTCGGGCGGCTGTCGGACATCGGCTGGGGCAACCGCCTGCGCCCGCTCCTGGCGGAGCAGGCCGCGGACGGGCCCGTTCCGGACGACGTCCTGGCGGCCGTGGTGACGGTGGTGGCCGACTGGGCCCGTTCGCCGGGTGGGTGGGCCGGCGGCTCGGCGGCCCGGCCCGTGGGGATCGTGGCCATGCCCTCCCGCTCGCGCCCCCAGCTGGTGGGCTCGCTCGCCGAGGGCCTGGCCCGGGTCGGGCGGCTCCCGCTGCTGGGGAGCCTCGCCTACACCGCGCAGGCGGGCGAGTACGGCGCACACCGCAGCAACTCCGCCCAGCGGCTCCGCGCCCTGGCCGCCTCGTTCGCCGTCCCCGACGAACTCGCCGCCGCCCTGGCCGCCACCCCGGGACCCGTCCTGCTCGTCGACGACTACGCCGACTCGGGCTGGACCCTGGCCGTGGGCGCCCGCCTCCTGCGCCAGAGCGGAGCCGACCAGGTGCTCCCCCTGACCCTGGCCCTGGCGGGCTGAGTTCTCCGAGGGGTGGGGATCCCGGGGCCACCGAGCGGCTCCCGCAGGGCATGTGACGGTCCGGAAGAACTGCCCAGTACCACGGGGGGAGTACGCCAACCGCGGTAGCGGCGGCGGCATAGTGCCTGCATACGCACATCGACGCAGGGGAATCCGACGGCAAGCATGGGGTCAACGCTCAACGACTCTAGGAGAGATCATGCCAACCGAGACTCCCCGCACGGATGGAGCTCTGGCGGCGCTAGCCCGGTTCTGCTACCGGAGCCGCCGCCTGGTCCTTTCTGCCTGGATCGTCGGTGTGATCGCCCTGGCGTTCGTCGGCTTCGGTTTCGGCGCGGACCCGGACAACGACTTCACCGGCGGTGACTCGGGGTCCGCCCAGGCCCAGTCCCTGATCGAGAAGCACTTCCCCGAGCAGCAGGGGGACACGCTGACGCTCGCGATCAAGGCGGAGAAGGGAATCGACGACCCCGCGACCCGGCAGAAGATCGAGAAGCTCGTCGCCGACCTGGACGCCTCGCCCTTCACGGGACCGGTGACCTCGCCGTACCAGGACGAGAAGCTGGTGACGGACGATCGCCGCATCGCCCGTACGACCATCCCGCTCACCGACCAGGACGTGAAGAAGACCGACGTCAAGCCCCTGGTCATGCTGGTCAAGGACGCCTCCGGTGACGGCGTGACGCTGGGTCTGGGCGGAGACAAGGCGGAGAAGGCCGAGACGCCCCCGCAGGGTCCGGCCGAGAGCGTGGGCGTCCTGGCGGCCGCGGTGATCCTGTTCATCGCCTTCGGGTCACTGGTGGCGATGGGGCTGCCGATCGTGACCGCGCTGATGGCGATCCTCGGCGGCATCGCCCTGATCAAGATCGTCGGACACATCGTCCCCTCGCCGGACTTCACCGTGCTCGTCGCCGCCCTGATCGGGCTCGGCGTCGGCATCGACTACGCGCTGTTCATCGTGACGCGCTACCGCGAGGGCCTGGAGGCGGGCGACGACCCCGAGACCGCCACGGTCACGGCCATCACCACGGCCGGCCACGCGGTGCTGTTCGCCGGCACGACCGTGGTGATCGCACTGCTGGGCCTGATCGCCATGGGCCAGCGGCTGATGACCGGTGTGGCCATCGGCGCGTCGCTGACCGTGCTCGTGACGATGATCGCCGCGCTGACCCTGCTGCCCGCGTTCCTCGGCTTCACCGGATACAAGATCAACTCGCTCCGCCTGCCGCGCCGCACGCCCCGCGGGCAGCGGACCGACGGTGCCCCCACCCCGCAGCGGCGCACCCCCGCCGAGCGCTGGGCCGGCGCGGTGCAGAAGAAGCCGCTGCTCGCCGCGGTACTGGCCGGAGCGGGCCTGCTGGTGCTGGCCCTCCCCGCGCTGTCGATGAAGCTGAGCCTGCCCGACGCGAGTGTCCAGCCCCGTGACAGGAGCAGCTACACCTCGTACGAGATCGTCTCCGAGGGCTTCGGCCCCGGCTACGGCGCACCCCTGATCTTCGCCACCGAGGTCGGCTCACAGGGCGCTGACCTGAGCCCCGTGATCGAAGCGGTCAGGAAGACCGAGGGCATCGCCCACGTCACGGAGCCGCGGGTCAGCAAGGACCAGAAGGCCGCCACGTTCATGGCCTTCCCCACGACCGGATTCCAGGATCCGGCGACCGCCGACCTGGTGCACGAGCTCCGCGACGACGTGCTGCCCCAGGCGGCCGCCGGCGCGAAGGTCCACATCGGCGGCCCGAACGCGGGCGCGATCGACTTCTCCGAGGAGACGAGCAGCCGCCTGCCCTGGATGGTCGCGATCGTCATCCTGATGTCCCTGATCCTGCTGGTCGCGCTCGTCCGGTCGGTCACGATCGCGCTGCAGGCCGCCGTGATGAACCTGCTGTCGATCGGCGCCGCCTACGGCGTGCTGGTCGCGGTCGTGCAGTGGGGATGGCTCGGCTCGGCCCTCGGGTTCCCGACCGAGATGTCGGTCACGACCTGGGTTCCGATGATGATGTTCCCGCTCCTGTTCGGCCTGTCGATGGACTACGAGGTCTTCCTGATCTCGCGGGTCCGTGAGGAGTTCGAGCGCACCGGCGATACCCGGACCGCCGTCACTCAGGGTCTGGCGCGCACCGCCAAGGTCATCACGGCGGCAGCCGCGATCATGGTCGCCGTCTTCACGACCTCGCTGCTCGGCTCCGACGTCGCGATCAAGCAGATCGGTCTGGGCATGGCGGTCGCCGTGTTCATCGATGCGACCGTCATCCGGATGATCCTGGTCCCCGCGGTGATGGAACTGTGCGGCAACGCCAACTGGTGGATGCCCGGACGCAAGACGCCGAAGACGACCCCGGCACCGCAGCCCGGGGTCGCCGAGGAAGAGCTCAAGGTCTGACACGCCTCCCCCCGGGGGAAGTGCGGGGAACCCCTGGACGGGGTTCCCCGCACTTTTCTGTGTGGGCGGCCGCCTCGCGCGCTCCGCCGCGGGCGTCCTCGCTGCCGGTCCGCGCCCGCCGGCCGGGCCCCTCCGGTAGCGGCCCAGGTGGACAGCCCATTACATATGTCATGGATTCGGATCTGCCAAAAGTAATGCAGGGGGTCTATCAACTGGGCACCAAGTCAAGCATGGACCATGGTGATGTCATCGCCCTTATGCTGGCCGTAAGGGCTCGGTAAGGTCGCCATAGCACGGTGGGGCCTCCTTTGCCGACAATGCCAACAGATCCTTCTAGGACGCTCGGTAAACAACTGAATGCAATGAGTGTGCAGGGTTGTGGCACGCCGGACTATATACGGGGGTAAGCCGGGGTATGGCAACGAAATTGCTAATGGAGAGTCATAGTCTAAAAGCCATGGTTGGCGGTGCGATGGTCGCCCAGCGCCAGGCCTCGGATCGACTGAACGGGAGTATTGCCGACAAAAAGATCCTGCGAGACATTCTCGGAGGTGAGCCGGACCAGGGCCTGCTCGACTTCACGGCCGATGCCAACGGGAATTCACGGTTGCTTGCCGAATGTGCCATCGGGTTCGTGGAGGAAGGGCTGGTAAAGGAATCCAACGGTATCTTCCGACTGACGGAACAGCGGGTCCCGGGCCGTGTGGTGACGTTCGTAAAACGTCTCCTCGGCGAGCTCAGCATGGACTGCCAGCGATTCCTCAAGGTTGCCGCGGTCCTGGGGAGGTCCTTCATGCTGGAGGACGTTTCCAGAATGCTGGACAAGTCCTCGGCCAGCCTGCTTTCGTCCTTGGACGAGGCGATCTCCTCGGGTTTCGTCCGTGCGGCGGAACACCAACTCGTATTCCAGAGCGATTTACTCCTGACGGGAGTCATCGAGTCGATCCCTGCTCCCGCACGCGGTGCGTTGCAGCGTGAGGCGATGGGCCGCTCCAGGAGGCGCGCAGACTCGCATGACCAGCAGTTCTGGGTGACCGGGGCCCCGCTGTGGATGGCCGAACGTCCGGCCGACCCCATCGAAGAGATGGCGGTCGAATCCGGCGAGGCGTATTCGAAGTCCCACGGCCTGATCATGGACGGGAAGGTGACGGCTGGAATACGCGCGGCGGAGCGCGTTCTCTCCAGCTCGACGAGTTCGGCTTCCGCCCGGCTCGATGCGGAAGCGTCCGTGATCCTGGGGTACTCCCTGCTCGGCATGGAAGAGGCGGAGAAGCGCTCCGCGAGGATCTTGAGGGAGCAGGAGTTCGGCCCGGGTGACGTGGCCGCGCTGATGGCGCTGACGGCGCTCTCCAATGCCCGCTGGCGTGCCGGCGAGCTGGGTGAAGGGCTCAGCCTGGGGCGTGCCGCGGTGCGGTACAGCGACGGTGTGGATCCCGTCTGGCGCCTGCACTTCCGGCTCGCGCTCGCCGGAAAGCTCGCGAACCTGCGCGAGTTCGACAAGGCCGAGTCGCTGATCGACGAGGCGGAAGCCGGCCTGCACGAACTGGGTACGCCTGTCTGGGCCGCCGCGCCCGCCGCGATGCGGGCCCGGCTGTTCCTCCAGGCCGGACGATTCGGAGACGCTCGCCACCAGGCGGAGCTGGCGGCCGCCGCGGTCGGCCGGGACGCGGTTCCCATACTCCGGCCCCTCGTGTACTCGGTGCTCAGCACCGTCTTCCTCTACATGGGGGACCTGCCCGCGGCGACCGAGTACCTGAAGCGGGTGAAGAGCGAGTTCGAGACCGATCAGGCGGCCCTCTACTCTCCGCAGTACGCCTGGACCGAAGTGCGTATCGCGGTGAAAAGGGAAGGCCCCCGGGCGGCTGTCGAGCTGTTCTCCGACACGTACGGCCACCTGCCGACGCAGCGGAGCCTGTACATCGAGGATCCGGCCGCCGCCGCGTTCCTGGTCCGCCTGGCGCTGGACGTGGGTGACACCGACCTCAAGCGCAGTGTTCTCGAAACAGTCGACGGCCTCGCGGGCGACAACCCCGGCATTTCCGTTCTCAGCCTCAGCGCCCTGCACGCGAACGCCTTGGTGAACGGTGATCCGGCCGGACTGTCGCGCATCATCGCGCAGTCGCCGGACCCGATCTCGGTCGCCCTGGCGACGGAGGAGCTCGCCAAGATCTACGGTGCGAAATCCCCGATCCGCAGGCAGAACGCGGCCTGGGTTCCTTCGGACCCCTCGCAGGTGAAGGCGGAGGAAGCGGTGTCACCGCTGAATGCCGCCTGCTGGTCGGGTCTTTCCGACATGGAGCGACGCATCGCGTATCTCGTGAGCGCGGGGATGACCAACCAGCAGATCGCCAAACGGGTTCACCTGTCGGCACACACGGTGAACTATCACCTCCGGAAGATCTATAGGAAGTTGGACATCAACACCCGCGTCGAACTGGCACGCGGAGCCGCGAGCTATTCGAGTAGAGCTGCCATCTACTCGATCGAAGGCGCATAGATCACGGGCCCTCGGACGGTCGGGCGGGACACGGTGTCTCACCTCGACTGCACGGGGGCCTCGGCGTACACCGCGCTCCGGGGCGGCCCGGCGTGCCGGGTGGGCAGCCAGCGGGTCAGGGCCGAACCCACCGACATGCCCCCGCCGAAACCGGTGAGCAGGACCACGTCCCCGTCGGCGAAAGCACCCTCGCGGTGGGCGAGGTCGAGGGTGATGGGTACCGAGGCCGCGCCGGTGTTGCCGTACGACTCCAGAGCCAGGTGGAAGCTGGCCCCGGGCAGCCCGAGCGAGGGCCAGATCTCCTGGAGCATCACCGCGTTCGCCTGGTGGGCGACGACGTGGCGGACCTCCTGCGGGGCCAGCCCCGCCCCGGCGAGCAGCTCCGCGACGGCCCCGGGCAGGTTGTCCTGCACGAACTCGCGGACCCGTCGGCCGTCCATCCGGAAGTACTGCAGGCCCTCGTCCAGCGCCTGCGCGGTGGCCGGGATCCGGCTGCCGCCGGCCGGCACGCTGATCAGCTCGTGCTGGTCGCCCCGGGTGAGCAGCGAAGTGGCGAACACGCCCCGGTCGTTCGGGGCCGGGCCGAGGACGACGGCCCCGGCGCCGTCGCCGAAAAGAATGGCCGTCCGGCGGTCGGAGTAGTCGAGGATCCGGGAGTAGATGTCCGCGCCGATGACCAGCCCGTAGCGCTCGCCCGGCTCGGCGCACAGCATCCGCTCGGCGACCGTCAGCGCGTACACGAAGCCGCTGCACACCGCATTGAGGTCGAAGGCCGCCGCGTTCACCGCCCCGAGCCGGTGCTGGACGATGCTCGCCGTGGACGGCTGCGGGTGGTCGGGGGTGGACGTGGCGACGATGACGTAGGCGAGCTCCTCGGGGCCGACACCCGCCTGTTCGAGGGCCCGGACGGCGGCCGCCGCGGCGAGGTCGGACGTGGCCTGGCCGGGATCCGCCCGGCGGCGGCTTCGGATGCCGGTCTTGCGGACGATCCATTCGTCCGTGACGCCGGCCCGTTCGGCTATCTCCTCGTTGGAGACTTCGGTCGGGGGCAGGTATGCGCCGGTACCGAGGATTCCGATGGATCGGATGGTGACTCCCGTGGTGAGGGTGGGCGGTTGGCTAGAGCTGTGTGGGCCGTCGGACGGGATCAGCCGGCCGACCCGGGCCGGTGGGGCGTGGCCATGGCGGGTGCGAGGCCGTGCACGATGAAGTGCTTGGTCAGCTCCACGCGACTGTTGATGTTGAGCTTCGAGAACACGCGCCGGAGGTGGCTGTCGACGGTGTGGGGTGACAGGAACAGCACGCTCGCCGCCTCCCTGTTGGTCCTGCCGTCGACGATCGCCCGTACGACGCGCAGCTCCGCACTCGTCAGGCTCTCCCACCCCGACTTGGGCCGGTCGGCGCCCACGGCGCGCACGTCGTGCACGCCGAGACGGCGCAGCTTCTTCTGTACGCGTGCGGTGTCCCGCTGAGCAGCGCATTCCAGGTACACGTCCATGGCGGACTCGAGGAGCCGAACGGTCCGGGTCTTGTTCCCCATGCCCTGTTCGAGCTCTGCCGCGTCCTCGAGCGCACTGCCCGCTGCCAGCGGGAGGGCGGCGTGCCGGAAGAGCTCCACGGCGCGGTGCAGGGCGACCATGTCCTTGCGCAGGACGCCTTCGGCGTGTTCGGCTCCGCCCGCCAGGGACTGCACGGTCGGGTTGCGCGTGGCGAGGCGCCGGGCGAACGCGGCCGCCTGCTCGGCCTCCGTACCCAGCCCGGCCGGCTCGGCCAGGCGTACGAGCATGGCCGCCGCCGTCCGGGCCTCGGCGAAGAGCAGCGGGTCGGGGGCCACCTGTCCCTCGATGTTGATCAGTGTCTGGACCATCATCGCCGGACGCCCACTGGCTGCGTGGAACTGTGCGAGAGCCCAGTCCAGACGCCCCTTGTCGGCTTCCCGGTCATCTGTCACCAGCCGTTCGGCCAGGCGCAACTGCTCGCTGGCGGTGGCGAGATCGCCGCGATGCATGCTCAGCCGGGCCAGCACGAGGCGCGCCGGTACGCAGTCCTGCGGGGACGACCGGTCCGCCACCCGGAGCGAGGCCTCGGCCTCGCCCCGTGCTTCCTCGAGCCGGCCCGCCGCTGCCAGGAGTTCGGCGTGATGGCCGTACCACAGGGACTCCGGCCAGGCCGCGCCGGACCTTTCCGCCTCTTGTCTGACGGTGTCGAGGACCGCCGTTGCCTCGTCGGGCCGATCGGCCGCGCCGAGAGCGCGGACCAGCCATGTCCACAGCGGGCGTTCGCAGGCGCCGCAGTACGTGGGGGTCGTCGCCGGCTGCGGACCCCAAGCGGAGTGGCTCCGCGCGGTGGACCCCGCGCCGTTGCCGGACCCCGCTCGCCGCTGGGGGAAGACCGACGGCGCGAGCCCGGCAGAGCGGGTACGCCACGAAGCCGTCACGGTCTCGTGCCTGCCGATCGGGCGCTCCGTGCGGAGCGACTCCGAGAGTGCCCCGTGCAGTTCGGTGCGAACCTGCTCATCGAGGTCCTGCCGTGCCAGCGTCCGCCGAATGATCTCGTCCGACATGCCCCGGAGTCCGGTGTCCCGCAGCCCCTGGCTCAATTCGAGCACCAGGTGCGACTCGGCCGCCGCCTCGACACCGGGGCGCAGGGCGGCGTCCGCGAGGCGCACGGCCTCGGCTCCCTTCCCGGCTACGGCGAGCAGCCGCAGGGCTCCCGCCAGCTTGCGCGGTACTTCGCCGAACACGTCTCCCAGAGCCGACACGGCCCGGGCCGCCATGCCGTCACAACCGCATCCGGGCTCTTGCGCCGGAGGTGCCGCCCCGGGGGAGACCGACGGGGTGACGACCGGTGCGACCGCGCCGGGTCGTCCGGCCGCGGCGTCCTGCGTGCGGGCCCCGGCCTGATGCGCGTTCGGAGCAGGTGAAGGGGGGCCCGCGGGCCGCGTCTGAGGACTCCCGCCAGTCGACCCGGAAGCCGGTGGCTCGTCCTGCCCCTGGAACGCGGGCTGCTGAAGCGCTTCCTCGATCACCGCGTGGCGGAACGCCAGCCCCGTGCCTTCACGTCGCATCAGGCCCACGTTCACGGCCCAGTCGATGCTCGAGGACACCTCGGAGGCCGGCTCGCCGAGCGACGCCGCTGCCTCCTCGGCCGTGAACGGACGACCCGTCCTGCTGCCGGACACGACCAGCCGCCGGACCGCGGGGGGCATCTCGCCCAACAGGCGGCCGATGGCGGGGAAGAGGGTTTCGGGCAGACGCTCGGCCACCGCCGAAGCCGTGCCGTCGACGATGACCACCTGGCCGGCCTGGAGGAGCGCCTTGAGCAGGTTCTCCACCAGCCAGGGGTTGCCACCGCAGCGATCCGTCCAGCCGAGCACGGACTCGTCCGGTGTGGCGCCGAGGATGCCGGTGGCCAGTTCGGCTACCGATCCATCGTCCAGCGGGCTCAGGGAAAGCCGTACGGCGGCGTGGTCGATCACCCAGTCGAGGGCGTGCTGGGCGAGCGGCCGGGCGGGCACCGGCCGGCGTGCGAGGAGCCACAGCACCGGTGAGGAGGCGAGCGACTGCACGAGCCCGCGCAGGGCGAGGCCGCTGGCATCGTCGATGAGCTGAGCATCGTCCAGAACGATCACGAGGGGATGCCTGTGTGCCGCGTTCTCGACCAACTCGCCGACCCGGTCCATCAACCAGAACGGATTCCTGCCCGGGCGGACCAGGTCGTCGAAGTCGGCCCCATCGGGCATGACGTGCCGCAACAGGGTGATCAGCACGTGGAGGGGAACCGGACGATCGGTTCCGTTGGTCTGCCCGGCGACCACGGTCAGGCCTCGTTCCACCCCTTCCAGGGCGGCGGACTTCAACAGGCGGGTCTTTCCCATGCCGAAGGGGCCCTCGACGATGACGCAGCCGCCGGAGCCCTGTGAGACGGCGTCCACATGGCGGCCCAGCGTCGACAGCACGCGTTCACGCCCTATCAATGGATTCATGACTACCCCCGAGTTGCCCTGACGATCATCCGAGCAGGCGGCTCATCGTGACACGTTATGCCCTCGCATTTCGCGGACGCGGAATGTCTCACTCGCTTAGGTGGGCCCCGGTCGTACGCGTGCGGCCCCTACCGGTTGGAACTACTCGCGTGAGTAGTGGGCAGCCCGACATGCGGTGGCTAATATCGAACCATGCTGATTACGTGTGGGGTGGCTTAGGGGCATGGATGGGCTTCTGCAGAAATCGGCGAGGCCGATGTGTATTCGGAAAGGGCTGGCAGCCCGGACTCGAGTGATGTGATCTCAGTGAATTCATGTGATTTCGAGATTGAATATGAGAGCGAACGCCACCCCCTCGAGCGGGAGATGAGAGCATGACCGTCAGTTATCTCGGGGCAGCCACGGATACGACTGCCATCGACGCAGTGATCAGTGACTTCTTCGGCCAGCGCCGAGCCGAAGCCGACGCCCTGGGCGAGGACTTCGCGGCAGTGGTCGCCGAGCTGGAGAACTACGTTCTGCGGGGCGGCAAGCGCGTCCGGCCGGTCTTCGCCTGGCTGGGCTGGATCGGGGCCGGCGGCGACCGGCACGATCCGGGCGCCACAGCGGTGCTGACCGCCTGCGCGGGGCTCGAACTGCTGCACGCGTCGGCCCTGATACACGACGACATCATCGATGCGTCCGACACCCGCCGCGGCCGTCCCGCCGCGCACGTGGCCCTGGCCGAGCGGCACCGGATGCGGGGCTTCTCCGGCGACCCCGGCGCCTTCGGTACCGGCAGCGCCATCCTGGTCGGCGACCTGGCCCAGACCTGGGCCGACGTCATGGTCCGCGCATCCGGCCTGCCCGCGGAGGCGCAGACGCGGATCGGACCCGTGTGGTCCGCGGTGCGCTCCGAGGTCCTGTACGGCCAACTGCTCGACGTGATCAACCAGGCGAGCGACGACGAGAGCGTCGACTCGGCGCTGCGCGTCAACCAGTACAAGACGGCCTCCTACACGGTGGAGCGCCCGCTGCAGTTCGGTGCCGCCATCGCCGGTGCGGGTGCGGACCTCGTCGCCGCCTACGGTGCCTTCGGGGCGGACATCGGTATCGCGTTCCAGCTCAGGGACGACCTGCTGGGCGTGTTCGGCGACCCGACGGTGACGGGCAAGCCCTCGGGCGACGACCTTCGGGAGGGCAAGCGGACGGTTCTGCTCGCCACCGCGCTCAAAGAAGCGGACGAATCCGATCCGGACGCGGCGAAGTTCATCAGGGCGAAGATCGGCACCGAGCTCGCCGACTATGAGATCGACGCCCTTCGGGACATATTCGTCAATGTCGGTGCCGTGGACCGCATAGAGCGGCAGATCGCGCACCGTACCGAACGGGCCATGGGCGTACTGGAAGCCAGCAGCGCCACCGCCCCCGCAAAGGACCAGCTCGCCGCGATGGCGGTCAAAGCGACACAGCGGGCTCGATGATGGCAATGACGAATTCGCACGTTTTCGCCGGCCATGCCGTCTCCGCGCTCGATCAGGACGTAGAAGGCGACCGGATCGGCTTCGGGCGCGCCCACGGGAAAGCAATTCTGCTCGGCGAGCACGCCGTCGTTTACGGTGCGCCCGCCCTGGCCATTCCGGTCCCCGAATTGCCGGTGACCGCGACCGCCAGGCGAGTGCGGTGTTCCGACCGAGGCGCGGACAGGGTCTCCTTCGCGCTGGCCGGTCCGGGGCCCGGGACGGTGACACCGATCGCCGCGGACGGCCTGCGGCGCCTGCTCCCGGACTTCAAGGCGAGGACGGGCGTCAGCGGCCACGTGTGTGTGGACGTGATCATCGACTGTGCGATCCCGCAGGGCCGCGGGCTCGGCTCCAGCGCCGCCTGCGCGCGGGCGGCCGTGATGGCCTTCGCGGACCTCTTCGACCGCCGGCTCGACGCCCGCGACGTGTTCGATCTCGTGCAGGCCTCGGAGAAGGTGGCGCACGGCCGGGCGAGCGGTATCGACGCGCTCGCCACCGGCGCTGCGTCCCCTCTCCTCTTCCGTGCCGGCACTGCCCGGGAACTGCCCGTTCCCATGGGGCACACCCCCGCGCATTCCCACGTCCGGACCGAGGGCCACGCCGATGACGGCAGGCCCTACGGCTTCGACGGGGTGTTCGTCATCGCGGACAGCGGGGTCAGCGGCAGCACCAAGGAAGCGGTCGAGCTCCTGTGGCGGAAGTTCGAGCGCAGCGCTGAGACGCAGGCCGACTTCATCCTCGGAGTGTCACGGCTGACCCGCGCCGCCGTACGCGACCTCGCTCGCGGCCGGGCGAGCGACTTCGGCGCGCGAATGACAGAAAACCACAAGCTGCTCCACGAGGTGGGGCTCAGTACGGACCGGATCGACGGCCTCGTCGACGCCGCGCTCGCGGCCGGCAGCCTCGGCGCCAAGATCAGCGGCGGCGGGCTCGGAGGCTGCGTGATCGCGCTGGCCGCAGAGCCGCGCCAGGCAGAGGCGACCGTGCGGAGCCTCCACGAAGCCGGCGCCGTCCGTACCTGGGTAGTCCCGATGGGAAGGTTTGCAAACCATGCTGATTGACCACAAGTTGGGACCGACGGGACCTCAGGCGAGTCTTCTCGACCACGGGTCGACCGCCGTCGCCCATCCGAACATCGCGCTCATCAAGTACTGGGGCAAGCGCGACGAGCGGCTCATCATCCCCTACGTCGACAGCCTGTCGATGACCCTGGACGTCTTCCCGACGAACACCACCGTCCGGCTCGACCCGGAGGCGCGGACCGACAGCGTCCTCCTCGACGGAAAGCCCGCGGAGGGTGAACCGCGGGAGCGCGTCGTCGTCTTCCTGGACCTGGTACGGGAGTTGGCCGGGCGCAGCGAAAGGGCCGCCGTCGACACCCGCAACGCCGTCCCCACCGGGGCGGGGCTGGCATCGTCGGCGAGTGGTTTCGCCGCCCTGGCCGTCGCCGCCACCGCCGCGTACGGGCTGGATCTCGATCCCACCGCGCTCTCCCGCCTCGCCCGGCGCGGGTCCGCGTCGGCCTCCCGGTCGATCTTCGGCGGCTTCGCGGTGTGCCACGCGGGCCAGGGCGTCGGCGAGGCCGCGGACCTCAGCTCCTTTGCCGAGCCGGTGCCCCTCCCGGACTTCGACCCCGCCCTGGTGGTCGCTCTGGTCAACGCCGGCCCCAAGGCCGTGTCCAGCCGCGCGGCCATGCGGCGGACCGTCGAGACCTCGCCGCTCTACCAGGCCTGGGCGACGTCGAGCAAGGGCGACCTGATCGACATGCGGGCCGCGCTGCTCCGCGGCGACCTCGAAGCGGTGGGGGAGATCGCGGAGCGCAACGCCCTCGGCATGCACGCGACCATGCTGGCCGCGCGGCCGGCCGTACGCTACCTGTCGCCGGCCACCGTGTCCGTACTCGACGGCGTCCTCCAGCTCCGCAAGGAGGGCGTGGCGGCCTACGCGACCATGGACGCCGGACCGAACGTCAAGGTGCTCTGCCACCCCGAGGCCGCGCCCCGGGTCGCCGAGACCCTGCTGGCCGCAGCGCCCGGATGCTCGGTGCTCACCGCCCGGCGCGGTCCGGGAGCCAGGCTGCTGCCGGCGGCCGAACAGTGACCGGTAGGAGAACCGTGAGCCGGCGGGCGCCGGGCAAACTGTTCATCGTCGGCGAGTACGCGGTGGTGCAGCCGGGCCACCCGGCGATCCTGGCAGCGGTCGACCGGCAGGTCGACGTCACCGTGTCGGCGTCCCACGGCGCCGACGTCGTGATCGATTCCGACCTCTCCCCGGAACCGACGCGACTGCGGCGCAGCGCGGGCGGGCTCGCCCCACTCGGCGCGGACGACGAACAACGGGTACGGGACGGCCTCACCCACGTGGTGTCGGCGATCGAAACGGTCGACGGACTGCTGGCCGGCCAGGGGCTGTCCGCGCACCCCGTCCACCTCTCGATCACCAGTCGCCTGCACCACGAGGGAACCAAGCTCGGCCTGGGATCCAGCGGCGCGGTGACGGTCGCCACGGTGTCCGCCGTGGCCGCGTACCACGGCCTGGAGCTGTCGCAGGACGCGCGGTTCAAGCTGGCGATGATCGCGTCGTCGCGGCTCGACGCCGGTTCCTCCGGCGGCGACCTCGCCGCGAGCGTCTGGGGCGGTTGGATCGAGTACCACGCGCCCGATCGAGCCGCCGTGCTCGACATGGTGCAGCGCCGGGGCATCGAGGAGTCGATCCGCACGCCGTGGCCGGGGTTCGAGGTGCGAGCGCTCCCGGCCCCCCGCGGTCTGACGGTCGAGGTGGGCTGGACCGGCCGGCCCGCAAGCACCACCGCCCTGGTCGGCAGCCTCGGAAAGCGGGCCTGGCAGGGCAGCACCTCACAGCGGGCCTTCGTGGAGCGCAGCGACGCATGTGTGCGCGCCTGCGCCGACGCACTCGAACGAGGTGACGGCCCGGAGTTGCTGCGGCAGGTCCGCGGCGCCCGCCGGATGCTCGCCGAACTGGACGAGGAGGTCCGGCTCGGAATCTTCACCACCACACTGACCGCGCTGTGCGATGCGGCCGAGGCCGTCGGAGGCGCGGGCAAACCGTCCGGCGCCGGAGGCGGCGACTGCGGCATCGCGCTGCTGGACGCCACGGCGCAGGAGCGGATCCCGCACCTGCGCAAGGGATGGGACGCCGCAGGGGTGCTCCCCGTGCCGATCCATCTCCAGTCGACGAAAGGGAGCGCAGCATGATCGCTGAGCGCAAGGACGACCACGTGCGGTTCGCCGCCGAGCAACAACGCCACCTGGGCGGATACAACCAGTTCGACGAGGTGTCCTTCGTCCACCACGCCCTGGCCGGTATCGACCGGTCCGATGCTTCGCTGGCCACGCGGTTCGGCGGCATGGAGTGGAAGGTGCCGCTGTACATCAACGCGATGACCGGCGGCAGCGTCCGTACGGGCGCCATCAACCGGGATCTGGCGATCGCCGCCCGTGAGACCGGCGTGCCCATCGCGACGGGCTCCATGAGCGCCTACTTCGCCGACGAGGCCGTGGCCGACACCTTCAGCGTGCTGCGCCACGAGAACCCGGACGGGTTCATCATGGCGAACATCAACGCCAACGCCTCCGTCGAGAAGGCACGGCGGGCCGTGGACCTGTTGCAGGCGGACGCCCTGCAGATCCACCTCAACGTCATCCAGGAGACGGTCATGCCGGAAGGCGACCGGTCGTTCTCCTCCTGGGGACCGCAGATCGAGAAGATCGCGGACGGAGTGGACGTCCCGGTCATCGTGAAGGAAGTCGGCTTCGGACTGAGCCGCGAAACCGTATCGGCGCTGCGGGAGATGGGCGTGCGCGTGGTCGATGTCGCCGGCCGCGGCGGCACGGACTTCGCGCGCATCGAGAACGACCGGCGCAAGCACGCCGACTACTCCTACCTCAACGGCTGGGGCCAGTCCGCTCCCGCCTGCCTGCTGGACTCCCAGGACGCCGGCATCCCGGTCCTGGCCTCCGGCGGGGTCCGCAACCCACTCGACGTGGTGCGCGGACTGGCGCTCGGCGCTGCCGCCGTGGGCGTGTCCGGAGGGTTCCTCCGGACCGTTCTCGACGGCGGCCCGTCCGCCCTGATCAACCAGATCACCACGTGGCTCGATCAGGTGGAAGCCCTGATGACCGCCCTGGGCGCGCGCACCCCGTCCGATCTGAGCCGATGCGACGTGCTCGTCCACGGCGACCTGCGCACCTTCTGCGCCGACCGGGGGATCGACACCCATCGGCTGGCCACTCGCTCCCGCTCCTACGACACCGCTCACAAGACGGTTGGAGGCACCGCATGAACGACACGCACGCGATAGCCGGCGTTCCCATGAAATGGGTAGGACCCCTGAGGATTTCGGGGAACGTGGCGACCACCGAGTCGGAAGTCCCGCTCGCCACGTACGAGTCGCCCCTGTGGCCCTCCGTCGGCCGGGGAGCGAAGATCTCCATGCTGGTCGAGCAGGGAATCGTCGCCACCCTCATCGACGAGCGGATGACGCGCTCGGTGCTGGTCACGGCCAAGGACGCGCAGACCGCGTACCTGGCGGCGCTCGAGGTCGACGCGCGGTTCGACGAGCTGCGCGCGGTCGTGCGCACGTGCGGCCGGTTCGTCGAACTGATCGGGTTCCGCCACGAGATCGTGGCCAACCTGCTGTTCCTCCGGTTCGAGTTCAGCACCGGCGACGCCTCCGGTCACAACATGGCGACGCTGGCCGCGGATGCGCTCCTGACGCACATCCTGGGTGCCATTCCGGGGATCTCGTACGGCTCGATCTCCGCGAACTACTGCACCGACAAGAAGGCCACCGCGATCAACGGCATTCTCGGCCGCGGCAAGAACGTGGTCACCGAGCTGCTCGTACCGCGCGAGATCGTCCGCGACAGGCTGCACACCACGGCGTCGGCGATAGCCGAGCTGAACGTGCGCAAGAACCTGATCGGCACCCTGCTCGCCGGCGGAATCCGCTCGGCGAACGCCCACTACGCGAACATGCTGCTCGGGTTCTACCTGGCGACGGGCCAGGACGCGGCCAACATCGTCGAAGGCTCACAGGGCGTGACCGTGGCCGAGGACCGGGACGGCGACCTGTACTTCTCGTGCACGCTGCCGAACCTGATCGTCGGAACGGTCGGCAACGGAAAGGGACTCGGCTTCGTCGAGGAGAACCTGGCGCGTCTGGGCTGCCGCGAGGAGCGCGAGCCCGGCGAGAACGCACGGCGGCTCGCGGTCATGGTGGCCGCGACGGTGCTGTGCGGCGAACTCTCCCTCATGGCGGCGCAGACCAACCCGGGCGAACTCATGAGGGCGCACGTCGCGTTGGAGCGCAAGCACACGACCACAAAGATCGGACGGTAGAGGTGCCCAGGGATCTCGCGGTCGGAATCCACGACCTTTCCTTCGCCACGGGCCAGTACGTGCTGACGCACGAGACGTTGGCCGCCCACAACGGAACCGAGCTGGGCAAGTACCACCTCGGCATCGGCCAGCGGTCGATGAGCGTGCCCGCCGCCGACGAGGACATCGTGACGATGGCGGCGGCCGCCGCCGCCCCCATCCTGGCCCGGCACGGCGCCGACCGGATCCGGACCCTCGTCTTCGCCACGGAGTCGTCCGTCGATCAGGCGAAGGCAGCAGGCATCCACGTGCACTCGCTGCTGTCCATGCCCTCCGCCACCAGGGTCGTCGAACTCAAGCAGGCCTGTTACGGCGGGACTGCGGCCCTGCAGTTCGCCATCGGCCTCGTCCACCGCGACCCCTCGCAGCAGGTCCTCGTGATCGCCAGCGACGTCTCGAAGTACGAGCTGGACAACCCGGGCGAGGCCACCCAGGGCGCGGCGGCGGTGGCCATGCTGGTCAGCGCGGATCCCGCTCTGGTGCGCATCGAGGAGCCGTCCGGGGTGTTCACCGCCGACATCATGGACTTCTGGCGGCCGAACTACCTCACCACCGCCCTCGTCGACGGGAAGGAATCCGTCTCCGCGTACCTGCAGGCCACGGACGGTGCGTGGAAGGACTACACCGAGCAGGGCGGCCGTGAATTCGGCGAGTTCGCCGCGTTCTGCTACCACCAGCCCTTCACGAAGATGGCCTACAAGGCCCACCGGCATCTGCTCGCGAGCTGTGGGCAGGAGGTCGACGAGGACGAGGTCACCCGCGCCATCGGGCAGACGACGGCCTACAACGAAGTCGTCGGGAACAGCTACACGGCGTCCATGTACCTCGGTCTGGCCGCGCTGCTCGACAACGCCGACGATCTGACGGGCCAGGCCATCGGCATGCTCAGCTACGGGTCCGGCAGCGTCGCCGAGTTCTTCGCCGGCGTCCCCGTCCCGGGCTACCGATCGCATCTGCGATCCGAGCAGCACCGCGAGGCGATCGCCCGGCGCCAGGACATCGGCTACGCCGACTACCGGGAACGCCACCAGCAGGCCTTTCCCGTCGACGGCGGAGACCACCCCGCGCCGCGGGAGACCACCGGTCCCTACCGGCTGGCCGGGTTGTTCGGGCACAAGCGGGTCTACGAGCCGCGCTAGGCCGCCCGCCGCCCCGGCCCGTGCGCGGAGCCGGGGCGGCGCACGCGGTCACGCCATCAGCTTCTCGCCCGGCGGGAAACAATTGGAGGATGCATGTCCGGAACGTCCGCGTCGGCGGAACTCTATTCCACCCTTGAAGAGTCGGCTCGGCTGCTCGACGTAGCCTGCTCGCCCGACAAGGTCCTGCCCATCCTGACCACCTTCGAGGACGCGTTCACGCACGACTCGACCGTGGTCGCCTTCCGGGTGGCGACCGGCCGGCGCCACGTGGGGGAGCTCGACTGCCGCTTCACGACGTACCCGAAGAAGCGGGATCCGTACGCCCTCGCGCTGTCGAACGGCCTCACCCCCGAGACGGATCACCCGGTCGGCACCCTGCTCTCCGAGATGCAGGAACGGCTGCCCATCGACAGCTACGCCATCGACTTCGGGGTCATCGGCGGGTTCAAGAAGATCTACGCGTTCTTCACCCCGGACGACCTCCAGGACCTGTCGGAGTTCGTCGAGCTTCCCTCCGTTCCGGGCAGCCTCGCCGGGAACGGCGAGTTCTTCGCCCGGTACGGCCTGCAGGACAAGGTCGGCGTGATCGGGATCGACTACGAGAACAGAACACTGAACGTCTACTTCAACGACGTGCCCGCCGAGTGCTTCGCATCGGAGACGATCGCCTCGATCCTCCGCGAACTCGGATTCGCGGAGCCGAGCGAGGACATGCTCAAGCTCGGCCAGGAGGCGTTCGGCCTGTACGTCACGCTGAGCTGGGACACGTCGAAGATCGAGCGGATCTGCTTCGCCGTGACGACCACGGACCTGAAGACGCTTCCCGTTCCGATCGAGCCGGCCATCGACAAGTTCGTCAGCGGCGTTCCGTACGGCGGCACCGACCGCAAGTTCGTCTACGGCGTGGCGCTGGCACCCGAAGGCGAGTACTACAAGCTCGAGTCGCACTACAAGTGGGCGGCCGGGACGATGGACTTCATCTAGCGATCCGGCCGGGCCGGTGATCGGGATCATCCCGACGACCGGTCGAGCCCTCACCAACGTCAGCGGACCTGGAACCCCCGCCGGGTCCGCTGACCGTTTTTCAGCGGCTTCGGGGCGCCACCAGGCCGGACTCGTAGGCGAAGACCACGAGCTGGGCCCGGTCGCGGGCATGGAGCTTGATCATGGCCCGGTTGATGTGGGTCTTCGCGGTCAGCGGGCTGATCACCATGCGGTCGGCGATCTCGTCGTTGGACAGGCCCTGCGCGGCCAGTGCCACGGCCTCGCGTTCGCGGTTGGTCAGCTCCTCCAGCCCCCTGCCGACCTCCATCCCGAGCGGCTTGGCGACGTACTGGCTGATCAGCATTCTGGTGATCGACGGCGCGAGCAGGGCGTCACCGCGCGCGGCGACGCGCACGGAGTGGAGGAAGTCGTCGGGCTCGACGTCCTTGACGAGGAAGCCCGCGGCGCCGGCGCGCAGTGCGTTGAACACGTACTCGTCGAGGCCGTAGTTGGTCAGGATGACCACATGAACCCCGGACAGGGACGGATCCGCGGCGATCTGACGGGTCGTCTCGATACCGTCCATCACAGGCATCTGGATGTCGACCAGCGCGATATCGGGAAGGTGCAGCCGGGCGAGGGCCAGACCCTCCTTGCCGTGGCTGGCCTCGGCCACCACCTCGATGTCGTCCTCTGCGTCGAGAAGCGCGCGGAATCCGCTGCGGAGCAGCGGCTGGTCGTCGATCAGCAGGACACGAATCATGAGATGCGCGCCACCGGAAGTTCGGCCTGGACCGAGAATCCGCCACCGGAGCGGGGTTCTGCCCGCAGGCAGCCGCCCAGGGCGGCGACGCGTTCGTGCATCCCCGACAACCCGATACCCGGCACCGTGGCAGAGCCCATTTTGGCCGTCCCGTCGTCGTCGATCCGAATGGCGAGCGAGTCCGGAAGGTAGTCGATCCGGATCGACGCGGTGGCGGAGGCCGCGTGCCGCGCGACATTGGTGAGCGATTCCTGGACGATCCGGTACGCGGTCCGGTCGACGGCGTCCGACACGTCCGGACGCTGCCCCTCGATCGTCAGCGTGGTCGCCAGGCCGATCCCGTGGGCACGCTGGACCAGTTCGGGGACGTGATCGAGCCCGTACGAAGGGGACTTGGTGTCGTCCCGCAGCGTTTCCAGGGTGGCGCGCAACTCGCGGGTCGCCTCACGGCCCGCCACCTGGATCGCCAACAGGGACTCGGGGACCTCCTCGCCCCGCTTCCGCGCCAGGTGGACGGCGACTTCGGCCTGCACCTTGACGATCGAGATCTGGTGCGTGAGGGAATCGTGCAACTCCCGCGCGATGTGCAGCCGTTCCTGGGTCGCGCGGAGCCTCGCGGTCTCCTCGCGGGTGCGCTCGGCCTCGTCCGCCCGCTGCTCGGCCTGCCGCAGTGCCTCGCCCGCGGCGGCGGCAGCGACCAGCCAGGCCAGCTGGAGGACGCTGCGGGACTGCGCGAACGCCTCCGTCGAGGACGCGCCCGCGGGGGAGGCCATGACCGCGTAGGGGAGGCCGAGCAGCAGCGCCACGGACACCAGCGCGGTGGCGAGCCGGTGCCCCGACCGTACGGTGGCGTACACCGCGAACAGGTACGCGACGGCGGGCACTTCGAAGCCGGCCGCGTTGTAGCCCACCACGCACAGCGCGGTGACGACCAGGACGGGCACCGGAGTGCGGCGGCCGGCGGCCAGGGACAGGCCGCTCGTCACCACCAGCACGTAGCCGAGCAGGTCGAGGTTGGTGGTGAGGTGATCCTCGGACAGCGAGGTGAACAGCAGTACCGCTGCCACGCCGAGCGCGGTCACCCAGTCCCTGACCCGGGCCCAGATGAGGGACAGTCGTGTGCTCATAAGCGCACCCTAACCGGATCTTGGCCCCGCGCGAGTCCCTCTGATGGAGGAACGTGGACTACCGCCCGCGCAGTACCCGGGCGGCGTCCATCGGTGCAGGTGAGCGGAGCGCACGCGTCCGCCTACTGATGACCGGCTCCCACGGGTGCGCCAGGAACACGGACGTGTCCCGCCTCGTTCAGCAGGGAGCCGAGGAGCTCGCCGAGGATCTGCGGGCCGTGCTGGGTGAGCACGGATTCCAGGTGGAACTGCACGGACCGGAAACCCGCCCCGCGCAGGGCGTGCACCTCGCCGGTCCGGGGGTTGCGGCTGATCTCCACGGGCTTGTGATGCGCGGTGCCGGGAAGGAAATCGTGTTCGGCGCGCGCGGTGTAGGTGTTGTAGAAGCCCACGAGCTCGTCCCGGTCGAAGAGGTGCACCAGCTTCTGGACACCCTGGTTGGGCACCGTGCGCCGTACGAGTTCGAGGCCGAGCTCGGTGGCGAGTATCTGGTGACCCAGGCAGATGGACAGGAACGGGACACTGCCGGCGAGCAGGTCACGGGTGAGCGCGCGGAGCGTGCCGATGCGCGGGTCCGTCGCGTCCCGGGGATCGCCGGGACCGGGGCCGACGATGACGAGGTCGAACTCCTCCGGAGACAGCGGGCTGTCGAATCGCGTGAGCGTGGTCCGCAGGCCGAGGGCGCCCAACTGGTGGCCGAGCATCCCCATGAAGGTGTCCTCGTTGTCGACGATCAGCACGTGCCGACCGTCGAGCACAGGGTGTGGCGTGGTCTGCTGCGCCCCGTCGAGCCAGAACCGCGACAGCGTGCCGTTGCGGGACTCCAGTGCCCTGCGCACCCGGGGATCGGCGGCCGGTGACGCGTGCGCGCCCACCGGGGCGGGATCGCCGGCGCCGGCGGCCTGCGGGGTGAGGCCGAGGGCCTGGAGCACGCCCGCGGCCTTGGCCCGCGTCTCCGCCACTTCCGAACCGGGGGCGGAGTCGCGGACGAGAGTGGCCCCGACGCCCAGGCGCAGTCGGCCGTCATCGGCGATCTCGGCGGTCCGGATCATGATCGCCGAGTCGAGCGTACGACTGCCCGCGCCATCGCGGCCGATCAGCGCGAGGATGCCGCCGTAGTATCCACGGCCCGTCGTTTCGTGACGGCGGATGACCCGGAAGGCGTTTTCGAGCGGACTTCCGGTGACGGCCGGCGAGAGCAGGGTCTCCTTCAGCACATCGCGTACGTCGAGATCACTGTGACCGGTCAGGACGTATTCGGAGTGGGTCAGGCGCGCCATTTCCTTGAGGAAAGGACCGTGAACCCTGCCGCCCGAGGTGCACATCCGGGCCATCATTTTCAGTTCCTCATCGACGACCATATAGAGCTCGTTGGCTTCTTTGGGGTCGTTCAGGAACTCCAGGATCCCGGAAATGTCCGGGCCGGTCGAGGGGTGCCGGTACGTACCGCTGATGGGGTTCATCGAGACGGTTCCGTCGGCCATGCTGACGTGCCGTTCCGGCGAAGCGCCGATGAACGTGCCCGCCCCCGTGTGGAACAGGAATGTCCAGTAGGACCCGAGCTCGCCGGTCAGGAGCCGCCGGAAGATGGCGAGCTCCGTGCGCAGCGAGTAGTCGTCCAGCTTCGCGCCGAAGGACCGCCGGATGACGAAGTTGGATCCGGCGCCCTGCCCGATCTCGTCACGCAGCACCTTCGTGACGATCGCCGCGTAGTCCTCGTCGCTGATGTCGAAACCGGCCTCGGAAACGCCCACGTTCAGCTCGGGCAGGCCTGCCAGGGCCTGACTGCGGCTGAGTTCGGCGTGCTCGTGGACGCGCATGGCGAGCAGCGGCTCGTGATCGTCGAGGCAGGCGAAGCCGCGTTCGGTCACCTGCCGGTACGGAACCGCCACGAGAAGGTCGTGCTGCGCGCCGGCCGCCGGGTGGTCGGACAGGGGCAGTTCGGCGAGGCTGCGGGCCTCGCAGACCTCACCCGTCAGCACCTCCACGTGCGCGTTCCGAGTCGAGCCGGGCCGGTAGATCAGGGCGAAGGCGCGCCCGTCCTCGCCGAGGCCGGCAAGGACGTCCGGGGGGCCGGTCATGCTCGAATCCGTCCCATACATATCGCTCCCCTTTGCGTGAGATCAGATTACCCCTCTCGATATTGAGGATGCGAAAGGTGTTGCGCCATCACGTGAAGCCGCCATCACGTGTTTCAGGTATCGGCTCGCCACTATGGCGTGAATAACTGAACAAGGTCGCACTACTCGGGCGGGTAGTGGGCGGGGTGGCACATCGCGCTTAGTGTCGTGACATGCCAGTTCGACGAGAGCGGTGAAAACGACTGTGGACGTGCTGGTCCAAAAATATGGCGGTACCTCTTTGCAGACGCTTGACCGCGTTCGTCACGCCGCGCTCCGCATCGCGGAGGCACGCCGGGGCGGATCGTCCGTCGCCGTGGTCGTCTCCGCACGCGGCGGCAGAACCGATGAGCTCCTGCGGCTCGCGGCCGATATCGGCACGACGTCCCCCTCACGGGAACTGGATCAGCTGCTGGCCGTCGGCGAACAGGAGTCGGCGGCACTGATGGCCCTCACCCTGAACGGGCTGGGAGTGCCGGCGATCTCGTTGACCGGCCATCAGGCCGGGATCGAGACCACCGACCGGCACGGCGACGCGCTCATCTCGGGCATCGGGGCGGGACGCGTCCTGAAGGCCCTGGAAGGCGGCGAGGTCGCCGTGGTCACAGGATTCCAAGGGGCCGACCAGGCCGGGGACACGGTCACGCTCGGGCGTGGTGGCTCCGACACGAGCGCGGTGGCGCTGGCAGCGCGACTTCGCGCATCCGCCTGCGAGATCTACACCGACGTGGACGGCGTCTTCAGCGCCGATCCCCGCATCCTGCCCGCGGCGCGGTGCCTGCCGTGGGTCGACCCCGGCGTCATGGCGGAGATGGCTTTCGCGGGCGCCAAGGTCCTGCACACCCGTTGCATCGAACTGGCTGCCATGGAAGGAGTAGAAGTGCGCGTTCGGAACGCCTCGTCGCAGGCGCCCGGAACCATCGTCGCCGAACGGCAGGGCGACCGGGCGCTGGAAACCCGGCGGGTCGTCGTGGCCGTGACCCACGACATGGACGTCGCCCGCGTGCTGGTGCACTGCCGCGACAGCCGCCGGGACCTGGCTCCCGAGGTGTTCGAGGTACTGGCCGCCCAGGGGACGGTCGTGGACCTCGTGGCCAGGTCCGGTCCCCACGAAACCGAGTTCCGCATGGGATTCACGATCCGCCGCAGTCAGGCGGATTCCGTGCGGGCCGCCCTGCACGAGGTGACGGCCGCCTACGGCGGGGGCGTTCATTTCGACGAGAACGTCGGCAAGGTCTCCGTGGTCGGCATGGGCCTGCTCAGCCGCCCCGAGTACACGGCCCGCCTCATGGCGGCCCTGGCCGCGGCGGGGATTCCCACGAGTTGGATCTCCACGTCCCAGATGCGGCTGTCGGTGATCGTGCCGCGGGAACGCGCCGTCGATGCCGTCGAGGCCCTGCACCGTGAATTCCACCTCGACCGGGACCTGCCGACAGACGCCGCGTCAGCGACCTCCGGCCGTTCCGTCACCGTTTGAGAGGCAGGACACAGAGTGGTTGTACACAATGCTTCGTTCGCTCGAAGCCTCCGCTTGCGACGCCTGTTCCGGCATGGCGACGGGCGCCTGCTCGTCGTTCCGCTGGACCATTCCATCGCCGACGGACCCCTGCGGCCGGGCGACCTGAACTCCCTGGTCGGCGAATTCGTCGGCACGGGGGTCGACGCCGTGGTGCTGCACAAGGGCAGTCTCCGCCACGTCGATCCCGCCTGGTTCGGCGACATGTCGCTGATCCTGCATCTGAACGCGAGCACGCGGCACGCTCCGGATCCCGACGCCAAGTACCTCGTCGCCCATGTCGAGGAGGCACTGCGCATGGGCGCCGACGCGGTCAGCGTCCACGTCAACATGGGGTCCCGTCAGGAGGCCCGGCAGATCTCCGATCTGGCGGCCGTGGCGGAGGAGTGCGACCGCTGGAACGTCCCGCTGCTCGCCATGGTGTACGCCCGCGGACCCCAGATCAGCGACTCGCGCGCGCCGGAACTGGTGGCGCACGCCGCCACGCTGGCCGCCGACCTCGGCGCGGACATCGTCAAGACCGACTACGCGGGCACCCCCGAGCAGATGGCGGACGTGGTACGGGCCTGCCCGATCCCGGTCATCGTCGCCGGCGGCCCGCGCTCCGCGGAATCCGAAGCCGTGCGGGCCTACGTGTCCGACGTGCTGCGGGGCGGTGCGGCCGGAGTGGCCATGGGACGCAACGTCTTCCAGGCCGACCGGCCCGGCTGGATGGCCGCCTCGATCGCACGGCTGGTGCATGAACTGCCGCGTGTCCCGGACCGGGACGCGGTGAACGACCGCCTTGCCCTCATGTCTTGAGATTTTCTTACCCCCTTCTGAGGAGAAACCTGTGAAGCTGTGCTGGCTGGACATCCGTAACGTCAACGGAGCCAAGGAAGCCATCGTCGAAGAAGCCGTCCACCAGCGGGTGGACGCCATCGTGGCGGCCGATCAGGCCGACCTGGAGCTGCTTCCCCCCACGGTGAAGAAGGTCCTTTTCCCCCAGCACCAGCCGCTGCCGGAGAAGCTGGACGCCGTCGACCTGGTCATAGTCGACCCGGCCCGCCACGGCGAGCCCACCGAGCTGGCGCAGCAGTACCCCGGTGTGGAGTTCGGCCGGTACGTGGAGATCAAGGACGCCGACAGCCTCGAGGACGCCTGCCGCGCGGCGCGGCTCGACAAGTGGAGCCTGCTGTACTTCAGGGACCCCACCAAGATCCCGCTGGAGATCGTGCTGGCCGCCGCGGCCGGCTCCGACGGCAGCATCATCACGCAGGTGGCCGACGTCGAGGAGGGCGAGATCGTCTTCGGTGTCCTCGAACACGGCTCCGACGGCGTGATGCTCGCCCCCCGCGTTCCGGGAGATGCCACGGAGCTGAAGGCTGCCGCGGTCAGCAAGGCGGCGGACCTGCCGCTGGTGGAGCTGGAGATCACCGGGATCCGGCGCGCGGGGATGGGTGAGCGCGCCTGCGTGGACACCTGCACGAACTTCGGGTTCGACGAGGGCATTCTCGTCGGCTCGCACTCCACGGGCATGATCCTCTCCTGCAGCGAGACCCACCCGCTCCCGTACATGCCCACGCGGCCGTTCCGGGTCAACGCCGGCGCCCTGCACTCGTACACGCTGTCCGCCAACGGGCGTACGAACTACCTCAGCGAGCTCGTCTCCGGCGGCCGGGTGCTCGCCGTCGACTCCAAGGGGAAGTCGCGCGTCGTCACCGTGGGCCGGGTCAAGATCGAGACGCGTCCGCTGCTCGCGATCGACGCGGTCTCGGCCTCCGGCGTGACGGTCAACCTCATCGTCCAGGACGACTGGCACGTGCGGGTGCTCGGTCCCGGCGGCACGGTGCTGAACGTCACGGAGCTGACGCCGGGTACGAAGGTGCTCGGCTACCTGCCGGTCGAGAAGCGCCACGTCGGCTACCCGATCGACGAGTTCTGCATCGAGAAGTGAGCGACGGCCCCACCGGGGAACGGGCGGTGGCCGCGCCGACCGCACCGCCCGTCCTGGATTTCCACGTACGGCTGGCTCCCCGGCCGGGCGCCCGTGAGCGGCTCCTGTCGACGCTGGACGACTGCGGGCTGGACCGTGCCGTGGTGTGCGCGGGCGGCACGATCGACCTGGACCGCCTGTCCCGCCAGCTCATTCAAGGCGGGTACGTCGAGACCGACGCCGACAACGACGCGGTGCTGGAGGCCTGTGCGGGCACGGGCGGGCGGCTGGTGCCGTTCTTCTTCGCCAACCCGCACCGCTCGTCAGGGCACTACCGGGAGAGGGCCGCGGAGTTCCGCGGCCTGGAGATCTCGCCGGCCGTGCACGGCGTCGGCCTGACCGACCCCAGGGTCGCCGAACTCGTCGGCATCGCCGCCGAGTTCGGGCACCCGGTGTACGTGGTGTGCCTGGACCGCCGCGGGGCGGGCGTGGCCGACCTCGTCGACCTCGCCCGCCTGTTCCCGGAGGTGAACTTCGTACTCGGGCACAGCGGCATCGGCAACATCGACTTCTACGCGCTCACCCTGATCCAGGACGACCCCAACATCCTGCTGGAGACCTCCGGCGGCTACACCTGCGTGGCCGAGGCGGCCCTGAGCCGCCTCGGCGCCGGGCGGGTGCTGTTCGGATCCGAGTACCCGCTCCAGCACCCGACCGTGGAGCTGGCCAAGTTCCAGGCGCTGCGCATACCGCCCGACCAGTGGCGCCAGGTCGCCTGGGACAACGCGCACCGACTACTGGGAGAGGAAAAGTGGTGAATCGACCAAGCTCGAACCTGCCTCGGATAGGCGACTGGAGCGGGCCGGAGGAACTGCGGCAGCTCCAGGAGAAGCAACTGCCGCAGACCGTCTCCTGGGCGGCCCGCTCACCGTTCTACCGCGAGCGGCTGAAACCGGACGCCCTGCCCGCGACCGTCGAGGACCTGGCCGACCTGCCGCTCACCACGAAGCAGGACCTGCGGGACAACTACCCCTTCGGGATGCTCGCCGTCCCGAAGGCGCGGCTGGCCACCTATCACGAGTCGAGCGGGACCGCGGGCAAGCCCACGCCCTCGTACTACACGGAGGAGGACTGGGCCGACCTGGCGGAGCGCTTCGCCCGGAAGTGGATCGGCATGTCCGCCGAGGACGTCTTCCTGGTGCGCACGCCCTACGCGCTGCTGCTGACGGGGCACCTCGCGCACGCCGCCGGCCGACTGCACGGGGCCACCGTGGTGCCCGGGGACAACCGGTCGCTGGCCATGCCGTACGCCCGGGTTGAGCGGGTCATGCACGACCTCGGCGTCACGCTGACCTGGTCGGTGCCGACCGAATGCCTCATCTGGGCCGCCGCGGCGACTGCGGCCGGGCACCGGCCCGGCGCCGACTTCCCCGCGCTGCGCGCGCTGTTCGTCGGAGGCGAGCCGCTCACCCCCGCGCGCCGCAGCCGGATCAGCCGGCTGTGGGGGGTGCCGGTGATCGAGGAGTACGGCTCCACGGAGACCGGCAGCCTCGCGGGGGAGTGCCCGAACGGGCGGCTGCACCTGTGGGCCGACCGGGCGCTGTTCGAGGTCTACGACCCGCGGACCGGCACCGTCCGGGCGGACGGCGAGGGCCAGCTCGTGGTCACGCCGCTGTTCCGCGAGGCGATGCCCCTCCTGCGCTACAACCTCGAGGACAACGTGTCGGTCTCCTACGACGACTGCGCGTGCGGGTGGAACCTGCCCACGGTCAAGGTGCTCGGCAGATCGGCGTTCGGCTACCGGGTCGGCTCCGAGACCATCACCCAGTACGGCTTGGAGGAGCTCGTCTTCACCCTCCCGGACTCGTACGGGGTGCTGTTCTGGCGCGCGAGGGCGGAGCCGGAGGTCCTGCGCATCGAGATCGAGGTGGCCGAGGAGCACCGGGCGGCCGCCGAAGCGGAACTGGCGGCTTCGGTGCGCGCCGCGTTCGGTGTCGAGAGCGAGGTCGTCGGGCTCGCCCCGGGGACCCTGATCCCGCACGACGCGCTGACCAGCATGCCCGACGTGGTCAAGCCCCGCAGCCTGTTCGGGCCCGACGAGGACTGGGGCAAAGCGCTCCTCTACTACTGATGGGTTCGATATGTCGCACTTGAGGGTGGTCGTGGCCGGTGCCGGAATCGCCGGCCTCGCCCTCGCCGCAGCCCTGCGCCGTGCCGGAATCGACTGCCACCTCTACGAGCAGGCGGAACGCCTGGCCGAGGTGGGGGCAGGGGTCCAACTGGCGCCCAACGCCACACGGTTGCTGCGCCGGCTCGGCCTGCGTGATCGGCTGCGCGACCTGGCCGTCACCCCGCAGGCGATCGAGATGCGGCGCTGGGACAACGGCGCACTGCTGCAGCGCACTGCACTGGGGGACCCGTGCCAACGGCGCTTCGGGGCCCCCTACTACACCGTGCACCGTGCCGACCTGCACAGCGCCCTGCTCTCGCTCCTGCCCCCGGACCGGGTGCACCTCGGTGCCCGTTGCGTGTCCGTGACGCAGCTCGCCGACGAGGCGCGGCTGCACCTGTCCGACGGTACGACGGTCACGGCGGACCTGATCGTGGGAGCCGACGGCATCCACTCGATCGCGCGGGAGCAGATCGTGGCCGATCGGCCACGGTACTCGGGGCAGACGATCTACCGCGGCCTGGTATCGGCGGACGAGGTGGCGCACCTGCTCACCGAGTCCCGTGTGCAGTTGTGGTTCGGGCCGGACCAGCACGTCGTGTGCTATCCGGTGTCGTCCGGCCGGCAGGTGAGCTTCGGCGCGACCGTCCCCGCCCCGGACTGGCGCGAGGAGTCCTGGACGGCCCGGGGCGACGTCGCCGAGCTCGCGGCCGCGTACGAGGGATGGCACCCGGATGTCACCCGGCTCATCGGCGCCGCGCAGACGGTCAGCCGATGGGCGCTGCACGATCGCGAGGGCATCGAGCGGCTCAGCTCCGGCCGCGTGACCGTCATCGGCGACGCCGCGCACCCGATGCTGCCCTTCCAGGCGCAGGGTGCGAACCAGGCGATCGAGGACGCGGTCGTGCTCGCGGCCTGCCTGGCCGGTGCGGGCCCCGACCGGCTGAGCGCGGCCCTGCGGCGCTACGAACGGATCCGCCTGCCCCGCACCACCCGCATCCAGCGCCAGTCCCGTGAGAACGCGAAGACCTTCCACTTGGAGGACGGCGGTGCGCAGCAGCACCGCGACACCGCCGCGCAGACCGCGTCGGGTCTCGACCGACACGAATGGCTGTTCGGGTACGACGCCGAGCAAGCCGTCACGAGCAGCAGGAGTCCCTGATGGAACTGACCGGAATCGCCTCGACGGTCGCCCTGGTCACCGGAGCGGCCCAGGGCATCGGAGCCGCCGTGGCGGCCACGTTGGCGGCCGCGGGCGCGCACGTCGCCGCGGTGGACCGCAACCTCGAGGCGCTCGGAACCGTCGTGGAGAAACTCGGGGCCGAGGGCGGCTCGGCCCGCGCCTATCGCGTCGACGTGTGCGACAGCGAGGCCGTGGACGCGCTCGTACGGAGCGTCGAGGAAGAGCTGGGACCCATCGGGATCCTCGTCAACGCGGCCGGCGTCCTGCACACCGCCAGGGTGGTCGACCTGTCGGACCGGCAGTGGCAGGAGACCTTCGCCGTCAACGCGGACGGAGTGTTCAACGTCTCCCGTGCCGTGGCCCGGCGGATGGTCCACGGCCGCCGCGGCACGATCGTGACCGTGGCGTCCAACGCCGCCGGCGTGCCCCGCACCGAGATGGCCGCGTACGCCGCCTCGAAGGCGGCGTCCGCCCAGTTCACCCGGTGTCTGGGGCTGGAGCTCTCCGACTACGGCATCCGGTGCAACGTCGTCTCGCCCGGCTCGACCGACACGCCCATGCTCCGCTCAATGCTCGGTGGGGACGGCGATCCGAGACCGGTGATCGAGGGCTCCCCGGCCGCGTACCGCGTCGGCATTCCGCTGGGCAAGCTGGCCCGGCCTCAGGACGTGGCCGAGGCGGTCGCGTACCTCGTATCCGACCAAGCAGGTCACATCACGATGCAGGACCTGTACGTGGACGGCGGCGCCGCCCTGCATGCGTGAAGTCAACGTACGAAACAGAAGGTGAATCATGGCCATGTCCCCGATCGCGCCGTACCGCATGCCCGGCGACGGCGATCTGCCGAGCGCCGCGCTGCCCTGGCGCCCGCACCCGGACCGGGCCGTCGTGCTGGTGCACGACATGCAGCGGTACTTCCTGCGCCCGTTCCCGGCAGGACAATCCCCAATGACCGAGCTGGTCGCCAACGTCTCGGGCCTGCTCGCAACGGCGCGCCGGGCCGGGGTGCCGGTGATGTACACGGCCCAGCCGGGCGGCATGAGCCGCCAGGACCGCGGACTGCTGCACGACCTTTGGGGCCCCGGCATGGGCGTCGAGGAGACAGACCGCGGCATCGCCGACGATGTCGCACCGGAGCCGGACGACGCGGTGCTGACCAAGTGGCGCTACAGCGCGTTCTACCGGAGTGATCTGGAGGAGCGCATGCGGCGACTGGGAAGGGACCAGCTCATCGTCTGCGGCGTCTACGCGCACATGGGCTGCCTCATGACCGCCACCGACGCGTTCAGCCGCGACATCCAGCCGTTCCTCGTGGCGGACGCACTGGCCGACCTGTCGCTCGACGACCATCTCATGGCCCTCCGCTACGCCGCGGACCGCTGCGCGGTGCCGCTGTCCACACAGGACGTGCTGGCCGAACTGAGCCAGTAGCCGGCCGCGCCACCCACGCGCAACCATCCCCTGTTCACGTGATTCGCTCCGTGCGGTCGCCGCACGGAGCGAAACGAAAGGAATCACCCCCATGTCCGATCGCACCCAGGTAGTCGTCATCGGTGGAACGTCGGGAATCGGGCGGCACTTCGCCCAGTCCTGCGCCGACCAGGGGCACGACGTGGTCATCACCGGCCGCACGGAGGACCGGACCAAGGCCATAGCCCACGAGATCGGCGGGCGGACCCGCGGGATCGCGCTGGACCTGGCCGACACGGAAGGGATCGTGGCCGCGCTGGCCGACGTGGAACGCGTCGACTGGCTCGTGCTCTCGGCGCTCGACCGGGACTTCAACACGGTGCGCGAGTACCGCCCCGCCGATGCCGCGCGCCTGCTGACGGTGAAGCTCATCGGCTACACCGAGGTCCTGCACGCCCTCGCCGCGAAGCTGACCGACGAGAGCGCGGCCGTCCTGCTCGGCGGTCTCGCCAGCCACCGGCCCTACCCCGGCTCCACGACCGTGACGACCGCCAACGGCGGGATCAGTGCGCTGGTCAGGACGCTGGCCGTGGAACTCTCGCCGGTCCGGGTCAACGCCCTCCACCCGAGCATCGTGGCCGACACGCCGTTCTGGAGCGACAAGCCCGGTGCACGGGAGGCCGCCGAGACGCGTGCGCTGAGCAAGCGGCCGGTGACGATGCAGGACTGCACCGAGGCGATCACGTTCCTGCTCCGGAACCGCTCGATCAACGGCGTCAACCTGAACATCGACGGCGGAGACGTGCTCATCTGACGCTCGTCCTGATCCGCCAGGGCCCCCACCATCCGGTCGCACCCTGCCCGCGCTCCCGCTCCGCGCGGGTGTAGCGGGTGAGGTCGCGGGCGGAGAACAGGCCCATGCCCGCGCTGAAGGCGGCCACCGGTACCGGAAGCCGCGCCCAGTACGCGAGCCGGCCGTCGACGTACCACTGTGCCTCCTGGGTCTCGGCCCGGTAGGTGACGGCGTAGCGATGCCCGCGCCCGGGCTCCGTCGGTACGTCCAGGACGACCCGGTGCATGTAGTGGTCGTCAGGCCCGGTCACGCCCGGGAGCACCAGGCGCTCGACGACCGCGTACACGGTGTCGTTGGTCGCGGCGACGTTGAGTACGACACCGGTGTCCAGGTCGAACAGGTTCACCGTGCCGAAGGCGTCGACCGGGTCGTAGGGGATCTGGCCGCGGGTCCGCACCCCCATGTCGACCTCGAAGGCCAGCTGTCCCGCCGCCGGTACGGGAAAGCGCCGCACTGACTGGTACATCTGCTTGGCGTTGTTCTGCCTCGGGTCCGCATCGTGGAAACGGGTGAACGGGTCGACGGTCAACTCCAGTCGCCCGTCGCCGGTTCGCACGCGTGCGTTGCGATCCCGGTAGGGGTGCGCTTGCCCGTCGGCGCCCTTGGTTGCCATGACGATCCAGCGAGCGGGATCGAGTTCGCCGCTCGTGAAGTCGTCGTACGTCCACGCGTCTGATTCCGGTACTGACGTCATCCGGCCACCATCGACCCCGCCGCCGTCGCGAGACATCACCCGTTCGCGCGGTTCGGCAGGGGCGTCACGCCATCTCTTCACGGCACGCCGGAGTTCCCGTGAATGGGCGATGTCCCTGCGGGAGCGATGGCCAAGACTGCCGTACAACCACCACATCACGACGTCGTTCCTTGCGACGTCCTCAACAGGGGAGTGTCATGGACACGATGGACTCGCCAGTGGACGGTGACCGCTATGTCGCTGTATACGACAGTGCTCCGTTCCAGGCTCTGAAACGACGATCGAACGGCTTCACGCTCTGGGCGAGCGTCACCTTCCTGGGGTGGTGGTTCCTCGTCATCATCCTGGCCGCGTTCGCGCCGGACTTCTTCCGGCAGGGGATCGGCGGCCCCATGAACGTAGGCCTGCTGTTCGTCCTCCTGTCGTTCGCCCTCGTGGTCACGCTCTCGGGCGTGTACCTGCGCTTTGCCCGCACCCAGCTCGATCCCCTCAGTGAGCAGATCCGGGCGGAACTGGAAGGAGACCTCCGATGACCAGCGTTCTTGCCGACCCGTCGTCCCCGATCACCGTATTCCTCGCCGACCCGCCGCCCCCGGTGGAGAACACCTGGGCGGCGCCGGCGATCGCCATCCCCCTCGCCGTCGCCATCGGCATTCTGCTCTTCGTCATCCTGAAGAAGACGCGCGGCAGCGTACGGACCACTTCCGACTTCCTCATCGCGGGCCGGAAGATCACCGTCCCGCAGAACACCCTCGCTTTTGCCACGGCGCCGATCATGTACTCGACCATGGTCATCATCACCGGGCACATCGCGCTGAACGGCTTCGACGCCGTCCTCCTGTTGACGGCCTTCACGATGTCCATGGTGGTATCGCTGCTGATATACGCCGGGCCGCTGCGCAACGTGGGCGGGCACACGCTGGGTGACCTGTTCGCCCTGCGCGCCGACGAGCGCACGGCACGCACCGCGTCGGCCGTGGTCGTTCTGCTGACCTACGTGATGTTCCTGATCGTGACCATGGCCGCACTCGCCTTCGTCATCTACCGGCTGTTCGGTCTCGAGTCCCTGCCGGCCGTGGCCGCCGTGACCATCGTCGTCGGCCTGATCATCGTCCTGTACGTGTTCATGGGCGGCATGCTCGGCGTCACCCGGATGCTGATGGTCAAGGCCGTTCTGGTCATCGCCATCGTCGCCGTGCTGACCGTGTTCGCACTGGCCAAGTACAACCTGAACGTCTTCAGCCTGCTCGAGGACGCCCAGGCCAACGCGAAGCCGGACAAGCGCGGTTACGATCTGCTGGGCCCGGGCCGCCTGTTCGCAGAGGGCTCCACGCGTTCCGCTCCGCCGGAGGCGGACCCGTGGGTCCACCTGTCGAAGGTCTTCTCCATCGTCGTCGGCACCGCCGGCATCCCGTTCCTCTTCATGCGCAACTACGCGGTACGCAGCGGACGGGACGCGCGCACGTCGGTCGGCTGGGCATCGATGCTCGTCGTCGGCTTCTACGCCTGCATGTCCCTTCTCGGTCTCGGCGCCGTCGCGATCCTCGGCGGCAAGGAAATCGGCGTGATCGCGGCCCACCGCGACACCACCCTGCCGAAGCTCGCGGACGAACTGGGCGGGCCGGCCATGGTCGGCGCACTCGGTGCGGTCTCCCTGCTGGTGGTCGCCGCGGTCCTGGCCGCCCTGCTGATCAACGTGGTGACGTCCATCAGCAAGGACCTCAACGTGGTGCGCGGCCGAAAGCTGGACCCCGACGCCGAGTTGAAGGCCATCCGGCGCAACGTCGCGATCATCGGAATCGTCTCCGTGGTCGCCGGTGTCGCGATGCTGCCGGTGCTCACCCACGTCTTCATTCCGACGGCGATCGACCTCGGCGGCGCCGCGGTCCTGCCGGCGGTCGTCTACTCGCTGTACTGGCGGCGCTTCAACACCGCGGGGCTGAAGTGGGCGGTCTACGGCGGTATCGCCGTGACCATGTTCCTGGTCGTGTTCTCCAACGGGGTGTCGGGTGACGAGGCGGCCATCTTCGCCGACGCCGACTTCAAGTTCGTCGACTTCGAGCCGGGCCTGGTCTCGATCCCCGTCGCCTTCCTGCTCGGCTACATCGGCACGATCACCAGCAGCGAGCGCAACGACGCGGCATTCGCCGAGATGCAGGTCCGTGCTCTCACCGGGGCCGTCATCCCGGCTCGCAAGGAAGCGCCGGTCGACGGCGCGGACCAGATCGACCGGGAGATCCCGGTCCCCAGCGAAGCACGCTGAACAACCGCAATCGGTGTGGGGCGGTCGAGCCGCCCCACACCCCTTTGGAGGGGCAAACGTGGATCCGGTACCGGTTCTGATCGTGGGTGCGGGCCCAGTCGGCATGGTCGCCGCCCTGGAACTCGCCCGCCAAGGAGTTCCCAGCGTTCTCGTCGACAAGGAATTCGAGACGTCCAGTCATCCCAAGCTGGACTACGTCAACTCCCGCAGCATGGAGTTCTTCCGGCAACTCGGCATCGACGACGAGGTCCGGTCCGCCGGTGTCGCGCCCGAGCACGAGGCCGACGTGATCTGGTCGACCGGCCTCGCCGGTGAGCCCATCACCTCGTGGAAGCTTCCCTCGGTGTCCCAGCAGTGGCGGCGCATCACCGAGGCCAACGACGGCACCCAGCCCGGCCAGCCCGGCCAGCGGATCTCCCAGATCGAGCTGGAGCCGGTCCTGCGTGACCGCTGCCGGCGCGAGCCGCTCATCGAGCTGCGCCGCGGCCTGCGGTTCGACTCCCTCGCGCAGGACGACGACGCAGTGACCAGCCACCTGGTCGACGTGATGACCGGTGAAGAGGTCCGGCTGCGATCCCGGTACGTCATCGGGTGCGACGGCGCCTCGAGTCAGGTCCGCCTCGCCGTGGGCATCGGCGAGGAGAGCTTCGACGTCCCCGGGCTGCCGGGCGCCTTCATGGTGCACTTCAAGAGCCGTGACCTGGACACCCTGCACCGCCACGGGAAGTTCTGGCACTACTTCGCCTTCAGGTACATCATCATCGCCCAGGACGAGGTCGACACCTGGACCGTGCACGTCAACGGCATGGAGCCCACCGAGTTCGACACGCCACCCGCTGATCCCGAGGCCTTCCTGCTCGAAACGATGCAGACGGACCTGAAGATCGACAAGGTGCTCCTGACCTCTCGCTGGCGCCCCGGCTTCATGATCGCGGAGCGGTACCGCGAGGGACGGGTCCTCCTCGCGGGGGACTCCGCTCACCGCATGTTCCCGACCGGTGCGTACGGAATGAACACGGGCATCGGCGACGCGGTCGACGCGGCGTGGAAGATCGCGGCCCTCATCAAGGGATTCGGCGGCGACGGCCTGCTCGACAGCTATGAGGCCGAGCGCTACCCGGTGGGCCTGCGCAACGTCCACACCTCGCACCGGCACCTCGGTGTGCACCTCAGGGCGGGGGAGCTGCTGCGCGGGGGCGCCTCGCCCGAGACCGTCGCGGCCTTCCTCGAAGCCGAGCGGGGCGAGAACGAATACCGGGGGGTCGAGCTGGGCTACCGGTACAACGGCTCGCCCATCGTCTGCCACGAGGATGCGGCCGAGCCGCCGTACAGCCCGGCGGAATACACGCCGACGACCTGGCCCGGAGGCCGCCCGCCCAGCCTCCTCCTGGAAGACGGCAAGGCGATCTACGAGCTGTTCACCCCGTCCTTCACGCTCGTCGACTTCGCCGGTGACGGCCGGGCCGACGCGCTCCTCGAAGCCGCAGCGGCTCAAGGCCTGCCGGTCAGCCACCAGGTGGTGACCGATGCCGACGCCCGCCGGATATGGGAGCGCGACCTCGTCCTGCTCCGGCCCGACCACCATGTGGCCTGGCGCGGGAACGAGGCCCCCCGAGACCCGGCTGCCGTGGTCCAGCGCGTCCGAGGCGTTGTGCGCTGATGGGGCGATCCAGCGCCACGGCCGCCGTCACACCAGGCGGACCGTGGCAGGACATGCCGGCGGCCCAGCAACCGGACTGGCGCGACCACGGCGCCTACACCGAGGCGTGGGAAGAGCTGGCCTCGGCTCCGCCGCTGGTCACGGGAGCCGAGGTCCGGCGGCTGCGCGGGACGTTGTCGAGACTGGCGACGACCGACTCCCTCCTGCTTCAACTGGGCGACTGCGCCGAGAGCTTCTACGAGTGCACGCCCGGACACGTGACGCGGAAGCTGGACCTCATCGACCGACTGGGAGACCGGCTCGGCGAACTCACCGGGCAGAGCGTCGTCCGGGTCGGCCGCATGGGCGGACAGTTCGCCAAGCCCCGGTCGCAGGAGACGGAACACCACGGTGGAGAGGTCATCCCCTCCTTCAGGGGGCACTTGATCAACTCGGCGATTCCCACGCTGCTGACCCGGCAGCACAACCCGCGGCGCATGGTGATGGCCTACGAGGCCGGCGCCGAGGTGCACCGGGTGATGCGGGCGCACCGCCGGGACGGCGGACGTACGCCGGCCGGGGAAGGGCCGTGGTCGAGCCATGAGGCTCTGGTCATCGACTACGAGTCCCCCTTGATCCGCCGGGACCCGGACACGGATGACCTGTACCTCTCCTCGACGCACCTGCCGTGGATGGGGGAGCGGACCCGCGCACCGGGTCAGGCACATGTCGCCATGCTCTCCTCCGTGGCCAACCCGGTGGGGTGCAAGATCGGACCGAGCGCGAGCCCTGACGACGTACTGCGGGTGTGCGAGGCGCTCGACCCGGGACGCGAGCCCGGCCGGCTCATCCTGATACCCCGGATGGGCCGGGACCGGATCCAGGAGGCGCTGCCGCCCCTCGTCCGCAGCGTGGCGCATGCGGGACACCCGGTGATCTGGCTGTGCGACCCGATGCACGGCAACACGGTGAAGACCCGCTCCGGACTGAAAACGCGTCATCTCACCGACGTGATCACCGAGGCGGTGCGATTCCGGGACCTCCTGGAGGAACACCGGCAGCACGCGGCCGGCCTCCACCTGGAGGTCGCTGCGGACGACGTGACGGAGTGCGTCGGTGGTTCCGTCGAGAACGAGGACCAACTCCAGGGCCGTTACACCTCGCTGTGCGATCCGCGCCTCAACGCCGACCAGGCCACCGACCTCATCGAGGCATGGGCCAAGGGAACGGTGCCGCGTGGCCTCCGAGGCGCCGGCGACCTCGGTCCGTGAGTGGCCGTGTGCCGCTGGACGCACAGAACCGGCTGCCGACACGAGTCGGCAGCCGGTTGAGCGGGCGACCCGAGTCGGCGGCCGGTTGAGCGGGCGACCCGAGTCGGCAGCCGGTGGGCGGGCGAACGCGCTGCCGGATCGCGGTTCACCGCGCCCGGAGGATGCCCCGCAGCAGCCGCCACAGCCTGGTACGGAGCCGGAGGCCCCGGGCTTTCGCTGATCGCGTCCGGTGCAGGCCCTCGATGACCTGCACGGCGCTCCAGGGCATGAGGAGCGGGGGAAGGTCCTGCGCCGCAGCCACCAGCCGCAGCTGCTCGGGATCTTCTGATTCCGGGGACTCTCGATTGTGCGGCATCGGAATACTCGCCTTTCGATAGGTGGGAGAATTCCGCCCCGGAAAGCGGCATGCGTTCCCAGCTGTATCCGCACCATCATGGCCGGGGGCCCGGCTGTGGGCAACGCTCCTAAGGCTCCTCCTCGGGTAGTGGTCACTACTCGATCGAGCAGTGGACGAGGTGAAGTGGGTCGGCTAGCCTCTTTTTGAATCTCATGGCGATTAGCAGGGCGTGGCGGCGCCAGTAATTTCGGTGACGTGCGAGTGGCAGGGCTGGTCGGGTTGAATCCGCCCCATGTGTTTATTCGCCCAAAAACACCCCTGATTCCTCCCGTCGGCGATCGCTTCAGGACTCGAAGGTCGATCTAAAGGAGAGTTTTTCGGTGACGAATTTGAGGCGGCTGCAGCGTCCGCGCCCCGGGTACATGGTGGCCATCGCCGCGTCGTTGGCGCTGGTCGGATCGCTGGCCAGTGCGGCGCCCGCAGCACAGCAGGCGCCGCAGGCGGCAGCCGCAACCTTCGACCTCGACCAGGGGAACGCCCTGGTCGGAGTCGTGTACCCGAAGTTCCAGCGAGTGTCGCGCGACCAGAGCTCGGGCCGCTCGGTGACGCTGACGGTGGACCACGCGATATTGATCGAGATGCCGTGGTTCGATGCCATAGCCCCGTACCACCCGACGGCGAAGGGCATTTTCTCCGACCTCGGCCGGCGGCCGGAGGCGGAGCGCACGACGCGCAACAAGAACATTGCGGTCATCTACTCCGCATTCACCTCGTTCAACGAGTTCCTCCCGCAGTACAAGTCGCGCTGGCTTGAAATGATGGAATCGGCAGGCCTCGATCCCAACAACACCGCGGAGGACCCGACCACCCCGAGTGGAATCGGAATTCTTGCCGCGAAGAACGCCATCAAGGCGAGGAAGGGCGACGGTTCCAACCGGGAAGGCGATGAGGGCGGCCGCAAGTACAACCGGCAGCCCTACTCCGACTACACCGGCTATCAGCCGGCCAACACCGTGGAATGGCTTCGCAACCCGTCCCGCTGGCAGCCGAACGTCACCTCGTCGAACAACGTCTACAAGGCGCAGCAGTTCGCGACCCCCTACTACGGCCGGGTGAAGCCGTTCACCTACGACAGCCCCGAGCGGTTCCACGTATCTCCGCCGACCAGCAGCAACCACTACAACCGCAAGGCCTACAAGGCTCAGGCCGACGAGGTCCTGAAGGCGTCGGCGCAGCTGGACGACCGCAAGAAGATGGCGGCCGAGCTGTTCAACGACAAGGTGGTGACCTTCGGGACCACCGCCGGAACTCCGGTCGTCACCGCGGGCAAGTACGACATCGAGAAGATGGTGCAGTACATCACCTCTTCCGACGTCGCCTTCGTCGATGTCACCATTGCCACCTGGCATTTCAAGCGCAAGTTCGACTCCGTCCGGCCGGTCAGCGCGATCCGTTATCTGTACGGTGACAAGAAGGTCACCGCATGGGGCGGGCCCGGAAAGGGCGCGGTCAACGACATCGCCGGAAAGGAGTGGAAGGGATACCTGAACGGGAATTCCGCGGACTCCGCCGAGTACCCTTCCGTTTCTTCCTCCCTCTGCCTTGCCTTCGCTCAGCAGGTGCGGCGTTTCACGGGCACCGACGCGGCGAACATCAACGTTCCGATCGCCAAGGGGTCCTCCATGGTCGAGCCGGGGGTCACCCCGGCGAACGACATGACCCTGCAATGGAGCAACTGGACGGACTTCGCGAAGGACTGCGGCGAGAGCCGGGTCTGGGGCGGCGAGAACTTCCCGGCCGCGATCGCGGCCACGCACCAGTACGCACCGGAGATCGGTGACATGAGCTACGAGTTCGTTCAGCGGAAGCTGAACGGCAGCTGATCCTCCGCGGGACCGAGACAGGTTGCCGGCGGCGCCCCAGGGCGCCGCCGGCAACCTGCTGTCGTCTGCGCCCGGCCAGGCGGACCGTCAGAAATGATCAGCAGTGGAGGAGCCGAGACCGGAGGAGTTAAGGTCGCGGCTGCAGTCCGAGCACGTGGCGGGGGATTCCATCAATGAACTATCAGTGCGTTTCGGTGAGTTCGCGACCATCTGGTACGGCGGCACTCGACATCGGCTCGCCCGGCGCCTCGAGCCCGGGTCCTGCCGGCGCCGCCCTTGAGTCGGAGTGACCGGTGGCGGCGAAGGAGTCAATCAAGGTTGTCCTGGCGGAGAACGAAGCCCTCACCAGGGAGGCTCTGGCCGAACTTCTCCAGTTGCCCGGTGACATCGAGGTCGTCGCCCACACGGGGTGTGGGGACAGGGTGCTGGAGCTGGTGGAGGGCCATCGTGCGGGACTCGCCGTTCTCGACGTGCGCATGCCGGGGATGAGCGGGATCGAGGTCGCCGAGCAGCTGAACCGGGAACGGCCCGGCTTCCCGGTGGTGATCCTGACCTCTGCCGTTCGGCCCGGGCACCTGCAGCGGGCCCTCAAGGCAGGAGTGGGTGGATTCCTCACGAAGGCCACCTCGATCCGCGAGTTGAGCCGCGTGATCCGTGAAGTGCATGCGGGAGGACGCCACTTCCCTCCAGAGTTCGTCGCCGAGATGCTGGCCGTCGGCGAGAATCCGCTGACGGCCCGCGAGGTGGAGATCCTGAAGGCGGCCGAGGACGGCCGTCCCCTCGGGGTCATCGCGTCTCAGCTGCGCCTGAGTCCGGGCACGGTCCGGAACCACATCCACTCCGCCATTCACAAACTGAAGGCGGGAAACCGGATCGGTGCCGTGCGCGCCGCGTCGCGGGCCGGCTGGATCTGAGTCGGCGCTGCACAGGACCCGCCGCCTGCGCCGGTCGTCAACTCCCCTGTGTGAGGGGAGTTGACGGTCGTGAAGGGCAGCGGGTCCGGGCGCCGACGGGGGCGTTCCGCTATCCCGCAATGGCGGCAGGGCGGACCAGGAGGGCCCTGGTGCGGTCCCGGCGCCCCCAGGCGACCGTGGCGCTGAGCAGGAGCAGAACCACCGCCAGGAGCGAGAACTCGTCGATGACGAGGTTGGTGATCACCGCTCCGCTCATCAAGCCGGCCAACCCGAGCGCGGCGAGGCCCGCGAGGCGTGGTACGAGCAGACCGAGAACGCCCGCGACCTCGAGGACGCCGACGACGTACCTGAGCCACTGACCGGCTCCGATGATGTCGAAGGCCTCCACCATCGCTTCGGCTCCGAGGAGCTTCGCGGAGCCGGCGGCCAGGAAGACCAGCACGAGAAGCGCTTGGCACACCCATACGGCGATGTCCGCGGCCCGCACCGATCCGATGCCCGCTGGGCTTTCCTGCCTGCTCATCGAACTCCCCCATGTTTATGGCCAATTGAGTTGGCTGGGCAACAGGATGTCAGGAACATAGCCCGCACCGGCCGGATAGGTCAATAATCAACTTTTAACTGCATCCGGAATGACCGCCTCAATGAACCGAGTTGCCGATGAGGGGTCGAGCGGAAGGTGGGACCGGTGAACGTCTTGGCGGTTTAGAGGTTTAGAGGTTTAGGGGTCTCGAGGTCTCGAGGTCCGAGCTTCTAGGTTCGAACTTCGAGGTGGACCCCGGACGGCCGGCGATTACGGACGGATCGGTCGCCGGTGGCCATTGCGCCCGCATTTCGGCTGCGGAAGACCGGACGGGTTGTCCGCGAATGCTGCGGATGCAGTAGTCGACTGCTGTAACCGCAGACGCTGTTTGAAGGTATACCGCCTCGGGGGTAGGCCCAACGGATACCGAGGCATGACGACCCGTGACCCCTCCGGAACCTACGCTCCGAGGCGTACCAGTCAAGAAGGTCGAAGGGATCCCCAATGTCCGTCCGTCACTTGCTTCCCGCCACCGCAGCCGCCGTGCTCGCAGGGTTCTGGCTCGCCGCACCGGCGGCCGCGAACGTCGTGCTCGCCGAAGGCGACGGCGGCTCCGGGCGAGGCCCCTCCGCCGCGGCCCTGGTGGCAGCCCTGGTCAGTGTGGTCCTCGGTGCGCTGTGCCTGAGGGCCGCCGGACGGGGCGGCGCCGCCAACATACGCGGCAGGGCCATCGCGGGCCTGGCGGTGGGGCTGATCGGCCTGGTCATCGGTGTGGTGGCTCTGGCCGCGGCCGACGGCGGTGTCGGCAGCGGCTCCGGGCGCGGCGGCTCCGTCGTGGCCATGGTGCTCGCGCTGGTCGGCGTGGCCCTCGGCGGGCTGGCCCTGACCCGCTCCCGTCGCGCCGCCGCCTGACCGGAAGGTCGTGCGACGGGTCGCCTGATCCGAAGGTCTCCCGACGGGGCTCCCGGCCGACCGCGGCCCGGCAAGGGCATTCCTTCCGGGTCCTGCCGGGCTCCTCCGGGTCCTGCCGGGCTCCTCCGGGGCCTTCGGGGTGTTATCCACAGGGGTTTCCGGATTCGGTCGGACACGGGACCTTCGGGACATGACGAACCATCACGAAGCGGCACGCATCCCGTCCGACCCCTCGTCCACCGGCCCGTCCGGAGGCGTGGACGCATCCCGGATCACCCTGCGCAGTCCGGCCGAACTGGCCGACGCGCTGCCCTACATGCTCGGCTTCCATCCGAGCGACTCCCTCGTCATGGTCGCGGTCCACGGGGAGGCCGGCCGCTTCGGCGGCCGGCTCCGGGTGGGCATTCCCGCCGCCCCCGAGGAATGGGAGGACACTGCCCGGCAGGTCGCCGACTGTCTGATCCGCGGCAGTGTGCGGCGCGGAGCCAGGCCCGACGGCATCATCGTCTTCCTCTGCCAGGACCCGCACCGTGGTGACAGCGCGCAGCGGGTGATGACCAGGCTGAGGCCGCTCGCCCAGCGGATCCGGCTGGCCTGCGGGGCTCTGGACGTCCCCGTACTGGAAGCCCTGTGCCTCTCCGCCGGGCGGTACTGGTCCTACTGCTGCCCGGACGAGCGGTGCTGCCCCGCGGAGGGCAGTGCGCTGGCCGCACCGGGCACCTCGGTGATGGCCGCCGCGGCCACGTTCGCCGGACTCCAGGTACGCGGCTCCCTCCGGGAGATCGAGCACAGGCTGGCCCCGCTGAGCGGGACGGTGGCCGTCGAGATGGAGGGCGCCCTGGACCGTGCGGCCGTCGCGCTGGTGCCGAAGATCCTCGACGGGGCCACCCGGGAGGAGGTGGGCGCCGAGACCGTCCTGCTCGCCCGCGCGCTGATCCAGCGCATGGCCCTCGCCCCGCCGGCCGAAGGAGGCCAGGGCGCCGACGCCCGCGACGACGCGCTGCTGGGCCACGACGAGGCCGCCTCGTTGATCCTCGGGCTCCAGGACCGGGAGATCCGCGACATCGCCGCCGAGTGGATGGAGGGTGAGGAGGCGGCACCCGCCCTGCGGTTGTGGCGGGCCCTGGCCCGGCGCTGCGTCGGGGCCTACGGGGAGCACGCGGCGGCTCCCCTCACCCTGGCGGGCTGGGTCTCCTGGTCCACCGGGGACGAGCCGACGGCCAGGATCGCCCTGGGGCTGGCACTGCGGGCGGACGACGGGTACCGCTTCGCGCAGCTGCTCCACCACGCCTGCAACGAGGGGATCGACCCGGAGGGGCTGCGGGAGTGCCTGCGGGAGGAGCGGCGGCTCCGGGAGCCGCACCGGGGGCGTCTGCCCGAAGGGCTCCGGCGGGCGGGCGCCGTCACCAGGCCGCCCGGCCGCCCGGGCAGGACGAGCGGCCGCCGCCAGTCCGGCAGCACCGCGGGGAGCGAGCAGTGAAGCGCGGCCGGGGCGAGGTCCGTGGGTCCGTTATCCGGGGGTGGCTGCGGAACGGTGCGCGAGCCGTCCTGCGGCGGCGTCCCCCGCGCAGGCCGGTGCTCCGCCGGGCGCAGCCTCCACCGGGCCCCGTGACCCGGGCGGGGGCCGGGGCGTTGCGCTGGGGGGTGGTGGGGACCCGGCCGCGCCGCCGCCCAGCCGATCCACCCGGAGCGCAGACAAGGCGACCCATGTCCCACCCCGTACCCCCCGCCCGCGTAGCCCCTGCCCGCGTAGCCCCTGCCCGCGGGGCCCCCTCCCGCGGGGCCGACCTGCCGCCCGTGCACGGTGCCGTCATCTGCGTCGCCGCGCCGTGCCTGGTCATCTCGCCCGAGCACGGCCAGCTCACCGGGCAGGGGGTCGACGGGATCTACCGCGCCGGGCTCAGGCTCCTGTCCCGCTGCGTGCTGCGCGTCGGCGGCCGGGACCCGGTCGCGGTCCAGGCCCGCAGTCTCGGCGCCGACCGGGCCTCCTTCACCGCGACCGTCCGCACCGGAGCGGAGCCCGGGCCCGATCCCGACGTCGGAGTAGAGCGGATCCGGCACGCCGACGGCACCGAGCGGATCACCCTGCGCAGCTTCACCGGCCGGTCCCTGCGGATCCCGGTGGAGGTCTCGCTCGGCACCGACCTGGCGGAGCTGGCCGACGTGGCCGCCGGCCGGGCCGGGCCGGAGCTGTCCGCCGGGGTGCACGCCGCGGGACTGCGCTGGACCGACGGCGAGGCCCAGGCCGTCACCGCGGCGGAGCCACCGCCGGACGACGCGCTGGCCTCGGCCGGGCTGCTGCGCTGGCAGCTCGAACTGCGCCCCGGCGAATCCCGCACCATCGAGCTGCGGACTACCCGGGACAGAGGGGCCCGGGCCCCCGCCGGACAGGTGGCCAATCCGCTCTCCGACGACGCCCGCGCGGAGGGAGACGACCCGCGGGCCGAGGCGTGGCTGCGCACGAGCGTGCAGGACCTGGGCGCGCTGCTGCTCAGGGATCCGAAGGAACCGGCCGACAGCTACGCGGCGGCCGGAGTGCCGTGGCGGCTCGGACTGGCCCCGGCTGAATCCCTGTGGGCCGCCCGCATGGCGCTCCCGCTCGGCACCGGACTGGCCGCCGCGACCCTGCGCACCCTGGCCCGGACCCAGACCGGGGGGCGGGGCGCCGACGCGGGGAAGATCCCGGGGCCGCTCCGCGGGGCCGGGCCGCAGCTGCCCCCGGGATGCACCGGGACCGAGGCGACGCTCGCCTTCCCCGCGGTCCTCGCCGAAGCCCGGCGCTGGGGAATGCCCGAGGCGGAGGTCGCCCAGCTGCTCCCCGCCGCCGAGCGGTGCCTGGAGTGGATCCGGGGCGCCTTCGGGGAGGACGGCTTCCTGGCCGATCCCGATCCGGGACCCCGGCGCTGTGAAACCCAGGCCCACGCCCATCGCGCCGCGCTCCTGGGGGCCGACCTCCTCGCCGGGTGCGGCCGGCCCGGAGCCGAGGAGTGGCGGGACCGGGCCGCCGAGCTGCGGGAGCGGTTCGCAGCCCGGTTCTGGGTCGACGGCCCCGATGGCGGCCGGCCCGCGGCGGCCCTGCATCCCGACGGGCGGCCCCTGCCCCGGCTGACGGGGGCCGCCGCCCACCTGCTGGACACCGGACTGCTCGGCGGCGGCCGGCTCGCGCGGGGGCTGCTCGACCGGGTCCGTACCGAGCAGCTGGCACGGCTGCTCGGAGCCCCGGCCATGGATTCCGGTTGGGGGCTGCGGAGCATGGCGGTGCGCGAGCCGGGGCACAACCCGTTCGGGTACCGCTCGGGCACGGTACGGCCGTACGAGAGCGCGGTCGCCGTGGCAGGCCTGGCGCAGGCGGGCTTCGAGAAGGAGGCCACGGGGCTGCTGCGGGGTCTGCTGGACGCGGCGGAGGGCTTCGGGTACCGCCTCCCGGAGATGTACGCCGCCGAGCAGCGCACCGCGGGAAGCGCTCCGCTCCCGCATCCGGCGGCCTGCCGGCCGGCGGCGGTCGCGGCCGCCGCGGGGATCCACGTACTGACCGCCCTGGCCGGGATCCGCCCGGACGCCCCCGCCGGCACGGTCGCCCTCGTACCGCTCCCCGGCGCTCCGCTCGGCGGGCTCCGCCTCTCCGGGCTGCGTGTTTCGGGGGAACCTTTCGCCGTCCGGATCAGCCGGCTGGGGCTGGGCATGGTGGAGGAGGCCGCCGATGCGCTGCAACTGGGCGGGTAGGGGGCGCCCTGCCGATCGGGCCGCACGGGGACGGGGCTTGCGCTTCCGCGGTCCGCTCCGGGGCCGGTTCCGTGGTTCGAAGATCTCCAAAGCTCTGTTTATCGTCAGGCAGACGACTATGATCGCGGCATGTCGCCCTACGACCCGTCGGCCTTTCCGCCCTTCGCCGTCACCGTCGACCTGGTCGTGCTCACCGTGCGGCGCCATGCGCTCTGCGCGTTGGTCATCCGACGAGGTGAGCAGCCGTTCCAGGGACGCTGGGCGCTGCCCGGCGGCTTCGTGCGCGGGGACGAGGACCTGTCGGCGGCCGCGGCCCGCGAGCTGTCCGAGGAGACCGGCCTCTGCGCCCACGACCCGGCCGCTCCCGACGTGGGCAACGGGGCGCATCTCGAACAGCTGGCGACCTACGGTGATCCGAAGCGGGATCCGCGCATGCGCGTGGTCAGCGTGGCCCACCTGGTGCTGGCTCCGGATCTGCCCGCGCCCCGGGCCGGTGGCGATGCCAACAGTGCGCGCTGGGCCCCCGTCGACGAGCTCCTGTCCACGGACGGCCAGACCGGCGCAGGACTGGCCTTCGACCACGAGCAGATCCTCGCAGACGGGGTCGAGCGGGCCCGCTCGAAGATCGAGTACTCCTCGCTGGCCACCGCCTTCTGCCCGCCCGAGTTCACCGTCGGCGAGCTGCGCCGGGTCTACGAAGCGGTCTGGGGAGTCGCCCTCGACCCGCGCAATTTCCACCGCAAGGTCACCGGCACCCCAGGGTTCCTGGTGCCGGCCGGGGGGACGACGACGCGTCAGGGCGGCCGTCCCGCCCAGCTGTTCCGGGCCGGCGGCGCAACGCTGCTCAACCCGCCGATGCTGCGCCCGGAAGTCTGAGGACCGGGCGCCCCGCCCCCACCACGGCGCCCCACCCGGGCCGGTGCCCCGGCCGGTGTCCGGGATCGCGCCCCCGTGGGCGACGGCCTCGGCGCCGACACGGGCGGGATTCGGTACGCGCTACGCCTTAAATCGGACATATCGCGTTATCTTGTTAGCGGTATTCACCCTGCCGCAGAGCGGTCTCACCCCCCGCGAGAGAAGCGATGCTCCAGGCCATCGGACTCACCAGCACCCCCCGACGAAACCTCCCGCCCCTCGTGGACGACCTCACCTTCGAGGCCCGCCCGGGGAGCGTGACCGCACTGCTCGGCGAGCCCGGCTCGGGCAAGACCACCGCACTGCGACTCATGCTCGAACTCGAACCGGGCCGCGGAGTCACCTACTTCCGCGGGCGCCCCCTGCACCGGATCCCGCATCCGGGCCGCGAGGTCGGCGTGCTCCTCGGCGATCTCCCCGGCAACCCCTCGCGCACCGTGCGCGGCCAGCTGCGGATGCTCTGCGCCGCCACCGGCGTGCCGGCCGCGCGGGCCGACGCCATGCTGGAGGTCGTCGGCATCGCGGGACTGCGCGACCAGCGCCTCGGTTCCCTCTCGCTCGGCATGGAGCGCAGGGTCGCGCTGGCCGCCGCCCTGCTCGCCGACCCCTGCACGCTCCTCCTCGACGAGCCCGCCGCCGGGCTCTCACCCCGTGAACGGAGCTGGCTGCACGGGCTGCTGCGCGGCCACGCCTCCCTCGGCGGTGCGGTGCTCTTCACCACCGACGACGCGAAGGAGGCCGCCCGCAGCGCGGACCGGGTCGTGAGCATCGAGGCGGGCCGGCTCGTCGCCGACCAGGACGCCGCCGAGTTCGCCCGGACCCGGCTCCGGCCCCGGGTCGCCGTGCGCACCCCGCACGCCGCCCGGCTGGCCGACGTACTGGGCCGGGAAGCCCGCGCGGCCCAGCGCACGGTGGAGATCGTGGAGGAGAGCGGCAGCCGGCTGTCCGTGTACGGCAGCAACTGCGCCGAGGTCGGCGAGGCCGCCTTCCGGCACGGTGTGCTCGTCCACCAACTCGCCGACGAGACCGGCGACGCGGGAGCGCCGCCGTCGCTGCCGCATGCCCGGGACCGCGCCGGAGCCGGGGCCCGGCCCGCGGCCGCCGACGGAACACCGCCCGCTCCAGGCGCGGCCGGTGT